>JBJENB010000067.1:0-2349 GCA_051879975.1 Wujia sp. | reverse complement strand
ATAAGTTTTCTACCATTCTCATAAAGCATTGTATGACCGGAGAACACCAAATCGGTGGTTGACTCTCCGCTTCCGGCTGAAACATACAGATAATCACACATTAAGGAGGCGGATTTACTTCTGATTAATTCCTGTCTGTAGCTGCGCTTACCAATTGTTTCATTGCTGGCAGACAGATTAACCATAAGCTCAGCACCGGATAGGGTCATATAGCATGATGGAGTAACAGGCGCCCACAGGTCCTCACATATCTCTACGCCAAATGTAAACTGACCCTTGACGTTAATAATAAAATCATTTCCCACGGGAATCATGTACGTTTCCTTCTGACCATCCAATATATCATCTGAAGGAAGTTGTTTTCTCTTTAAATCAGCTGCTGAGGAAAACCATCTTTTCTCGTAAAATTCATTATAATTAGGTAAAAATGTCTTGATATTAATCCCCAGCAGTTTTCCTTTATATACAGAAAATGCGGCATTATAAAGCTGTCCGTCAATATTTATTGGAGCACCAAATATAATGAAAAGCTGTTTGTCTGATGAATATGATACAAGCCTGTTGATTGCAATTCTGGTTTCCTCAATCAGCGAGGACTGAAAAAATAAATCACCACAGGTATATCCCGTAAGTCCAAGCTCAGGAAATACAATAATAGATGCGCTATTAGATGCGGCATCATCTATCATTTCAAGCATTTTATCCAAATTATAATTTACATCTGCAACCTTTAAATCCGGAACTGCTGCAGCAACCTTATAAAAATCAAACATATTACGCCTACCTTTCCAACAAATCCTTTTGAAGTATCTCTATGTAATGCACCGGAACACCGCTTCTTGATTGAATAAAATATTCCCGGTTCAATTCATCATATTTAAAATTCTTAGCATGACCCTTTTCTGCACGTTCCAAATATTTCTGTAATTCAGAAAATCTCAGATAATAGTATTCGTTTCTTGCAGAGAACATAATGATTATGAAGCTTATTCCCTTTTGTTCCTCATAATCCCTCATAAATGTTATCTGATGTTCATGAATATTTCGAAGTGGAAAGGTGTCCGTTGCACATTCCTTGGCATCAAAACAGATAGGTACCCCTTGAACCACACCTATATAGTCAACAGTAGAATCCTTCTCAAAATAAGCAAGGGAAATATTACCGTTTTCTTTATCAATCTTAACAGGTGTAATTGGTGTAGGTATCTTCTGTACCAGACCGATTTTATTCTGTCTGTAGATTTCATTGGATAAATTAATCAATTCCTCAAGGGTTGAACCCCTAAGTCCTCTGGAATTCCATGTTGCCATATTATCTCCTAGCTAGCAATTGGCATATTCTAAGCCTAAGCCCTTACATATATTTTTAAATAAATCCGGAAGCTCGTCAATTATTGTTAAATCCTCTGATAGCTTCAGTTCTCCCGCATGTAACAGATGATGCCTTAGCTTATATTTATCTCTGAAATATCTATTGGTTATGGAATCACCATATTTGCCATCGCCAATTATCGGATACCCAAGCTCCTTTAAATTTGCGCGAAGCTGGTGGGATTTGCCGGTAACAAGCTTTAGCTTAAGCAGTGAATATGTTCCATTACAATCCATTGGATAAATTATCGTTTCTATTCTCTGATATTGCTTCCTTGACTCTAGAGCTAAAGTCTCATACTGCTCCTCGGCTATTACTTCTGATTTATTGGTATTTGTATCCTTTGCAATATAGCCCTTGTAAGTTATGTTGTCATTGATGCAGCCCTTTACAATGGTGTAATAGTATTTATCAATTGTTCTGTCCCTTAATCGCTGCGACAGATACTGACTTCCTCTTAGAGACTTACCAGCCAATATGATACCTGATGTATTTCTGTCTAATCTGTTGCAAACAGAGGGCTTAAATAAGTTATCATCAGCTTTATCCTTCGTCTTATTATAATAATCTACAATATATTCGTTTATGGACACATCCCCGGATTCTGCCTTCTGTGAAAGCATTCCTGCCGGTTTATGCACCACCATAATATCACTGTCCTCATATAATATATTTAATTCGTATTTAGGTATTTGTTCAGTCTTTTTTTTTACACTATCCTTGGAAACTCTGAATTTATCAATAGTTTCCTCTGACAGATAAAGCTTAATGCTGTCTCCTGCCTTAAGGATTTCATTGCCGGTACATTTTTTGTCATTTAAAACGATATTCTTCTTCCTAATCATTTTATAGATAAAGGATGAGGTGGCTTCATTTAAATATTTCAGTAAAAATTTATTGATTCTCTGTCCCTCCTCCTTGGAGGAAACGCATAACTCTCTCATATTATACTCCGAACTCCAGTATTCTATCAGCCG
>JBJENB010000066.1:0-2361 GCA_051879975.1 Wujia sp. | reverse complement strand
CCTTCATCATCTTATCTCCACAAGCTATGAAAATCCATAAAGCATTTCCACTGTCTTAGCCTTCATCCGCTTTGCCGCAGCAGTAATATCCTCTGAGCCGAATATTGCTGAAACCACAGCAGCTCCTGCTATGCCACTGCCGGCTAAATCTGATACATTATTCTCATTTATACCTGCTATTGCCACAACAGGAATACTGACTGTATGACATATTTCCCTCAAAATGTCATAGGTTACAGGGACAGTGTTATCCTTGGTGGAGGTTTTATACATGGCTCCAACCCCCAGATAATCCGCTCCAAGCTGTTCCGCCCTTATAGCCTCTTCAACGCTGTGGGCAGTAGCACCTATTATCTTATCATCCCCAAGAATTATCCTTGCCTCAGAGATATCCATATCATCCTGACCAAGATGAACTCCGTCTGCACCACTTGCCAGGGCAACAGGTACATTATCATTTATCAAAAAAGGAATTCCATGAAAATCTGCCAAAGTCTTTATAGCCATTGCATCTCTTATATATTGCTCCTCTGTCACAGCTTTTTCTCTTAGCTGCAGAAATGTAATTCCACCCCTTATTGCAGCCTCCACCTTATTATACAGGCTTCCGTCACTGTTGTCTGTACCATCGGTAACACCATACAGAATTAAGCTTTTTGCCAGGCATTTATGAAGCTTCTTATTGCTGCCCTTGTTCCATATATGATTGAGGGGCCCGCTTCCCATGCCAAGATTAATTCCATATTTCAATGCACCACTTATATACTCCTTTGCCGACCTTATGGCAGTCGTCATGGATAATCCCCTTGCAAGACCTGCTGCTATTGCAGATGAAAGCGTACAGCCGGTGCCATGGGTATTGTCGTTGTCTATCCGTTCTCCTGCAAATATGGTAACCTCTTTACCCTCCACCAGAATGTCATTGGCATCATCGATACTATGTCCACCCTTGATAAGTACCGAAATATTGTATCTGTCTGACAGAATTGTCCCGGCAGTCACCATGTCTTCTCTGTTCTTAATATCTATGCCGGTTAAGAGCTCAGCCTCCGGAATATTAGGTGTAATAAGACTTGCCAAAGGAATCAGCTCGCTTTTAAGTACATCAACAGCTTCATCCTTAAGAAGCTTACTGCCACTGGTTGACACCATTACCGGGTCAAGAATTATATTTTCTGCCCTTCTTTTCCTCAACACCTCAGCAATAACCCTTATCAGCCCGCTGTCTGAAACCATTCCAAGCTTAACCGCATCAGGTCTGATATCGTCAAAGCATGCGTCAAGCTGCAGTCTTAAAAAATCAGGACTTACATCACTGATTCCACGTACACCTGTGGTATTCTGAGCCGTTAATGAGGTAATTGCCGTCATTGCATAGCACATGTTAGCTTCAATTGTTTTTATATCCGCCTGTATCCCTGCTCCACCTGAGCAGTCACTTCCTGCTATGGATAAAACCGCAGGCATTCTTCTATAATTCATAAAACCCTCGCAAAAATTACTAATAACATGTTTTTCTGACCTATTATATCTTAACTCTATCAATTTTACAATGCATATACTTATATCCAAATTAAAATATACAAAAAGAGAAACGAAACTCCATATGTTCTCGCATCGTGAGGTTTCGTTTCTCTTTCATTAAAACACTTCTCTATTATCCAATTGCAAATGTAAGCTCTGCAACAACTGCAACCTTGCCGTCAACCTTGGCTGTCGCCTTACCGATTCCTATAGGTCCCTTACGTTCTGTAAGCTCACACTCCATCTCAAGGACATCACCTGGAACTACCTGCTTCTTAAATCTTGCATTTTTAACACCACCAAAGAAGACAATTTTCCCCTTATTTTCCTCTTCTGTGAGAATTGCAACCGCTCCAACTTGAGCTAAAGCCTCAAGTATTAGCACTCCCGGCATTACATGCTGCTGTGGAAAATGTCCTAAAAACTGCATTTCATTTACAGATACACACTTAATTCCCTTTGCAAATTTGCCTTCCTCGTAATCAAGAATTCTATCTACCAAAGCAAATGGGTATCTGTGAGGTAATATCTCCTGAATCTGATTAGAATTTAACTCTCTACCCATTATTTATGCCTCCCATCTCTTGAAGAGTACAGACGCATTGTGACCACCAAAGCCAAGTGAGTTAGATAATGCATATTCAACCTGTACATTTCTACCCTCGTTTGGAACGATATCCAGGTCGCACTCCTCATCAGGAACCTTGTAATTGATAGTAGCCGGAATAAATCCATCATACAGTGCAAGAGTTGTAAATACTGCCTCTATAGCTCCACTACCTCCAAGAAGATGTCCTGTCATAGACTTTGTAGATGCAACCATAAGCTTGTATGCAT
>JBJENB010000065.1:0-2375 GCA_051879975.1 Wujia sp. | reverse complement strand
AAAGTTTGAGCTTGGCGAGCCCGGATGTACAGGGGGTTTGTCTTATAGAGGAGATACCATGAATTCGGTTGCTACAACGAACAGGGCATACTATTGGGAACATAAGGAAATGCATGGAAGTGATTTTGTATGGCCCAAAGAAGCTCTTAAGCTGATGGATGTATATCATACGCCGGGAAATTTTATGGTGTTACCATATAGAAATGGTTTCAGTATCAATCAGGCCAGAGGTACGGGTAATGCAAAGGACTATTTTGATTTGTTCCTTTTGGCTATTTATAATTACTTTCTTGAAATGAATGGTGAATCCGGAGATTACAAGGTGTCTCTTGACTATGTGTTAAAATATGACAGAAGGCTGGTAATGTTTATTAAGGATTATTTAAGACCTTTTATAGAGGAGGATAGGTGTCGCTTTTCGGAGTACGACTGTCAGTTCATCGATGATATTGCAGACACAAACATGCTAATTAGCAATATCATTCCGGGATGGGAAGCATTTGTTGAGGAGAATCTTTTGCAGGATTTTGTAAAATCTAATGAGTTTGGGCATTATGGAATCCCGAAGGAACTTTGGAAAAATCATTTCACCACCTATGAGAAGTGCTATGGTTTGCCATACAGGGAAGAACAGTTTATGGAATTCTGGAACAATGCTGCAGAGTGGATACAGGAGAGAAGTAAGAGAATTTATGATATGATTCATAAAGATGATTATGAGCACCTTATAAACAATAATGGGAGGATTAATTGATGACTTACGTGATTAGTGATGTTCATGGAGAATACAATCAGTTTATGGAGCTTCTAAAGAAGATTCATTTTGGAGAATCTGATACGTTGTATGTTCTTGGCGATGTGGTGGACAGAGGTGTAAATCCAATAAAGGTTTTGCAATATATGATGACACAGCCAAACATTGTTCCTATTGTAGGAAATCATGAGATTATGGCTATTACATGCTTGAAATTACTATTAAATGAAATTACAGAGGATTTCTTAAAGCGCCTTTCAATTGAAGATTATGGTCAGCTGGCAGACTGGATGCTGAATGGAGGCAGTTCTACTATACAGGAGTTTGTGAGTCTTGATACGGATGAAAAGCAGAAGGTGCTTGATTATATAGGAGAATTTATTGCCTATGAGGAGCTTAATGTTGAGGGAAAAGACTATTTGCTTGTACATGCCGGTATTGACGATTTTATCCCTGACAAGCCTATGGAGGAGTATGCCATTGATGATTTGGTGTGGAAGAGAACGGATTATGAGATTCCATATTTTGAAGATAAATATGTAGTCAGTGGTCATACTCCTACGCAGGGTATTTTGGGTAATAAAAGACCGGGGTATATCTACAGAGCCAACAATCATATCGCTATTGACTGTGGTGCATGTCGCCATGATGGAAGATTAGCTGCAATTTGCCTTGAAACAGGGGAGGAATTCTATTCCAGATAAATATAATAAATTGCTCATTTGATTATGGATAAAGTTAATTCTTGGAGGATGTATATGATTGAAATGAATAGGTTTACAATTGAAACATCAAAGCAGCTTGCAAAGGACATTATTACCTTTTGTAAAAAATGGGGAATGTGGCAGGATGTTGCTATATATACCGGTGGAAAATGTTATACGGATGCATCAGACGACCATTGCTATGAAGGAATAAGCGGAGTAATTGTAAGAGAAGAATTGCATCCTGAGGAATGTACAAAGGGAGTAATTTATGGGGTTGATGGAGAATGTGAGTGGAAAAGCTTCTCTAATCCGGAGCATATTCTAGATATGACCTTTGATGGAACACTTTATCAGTTGCTGCGCCATAGAGAGTATGATGTTAAGGCAGAGAACCTTTCTGAGGATGCAAGAAAATATATTAGTATGCATGATGAGGAAGTTGAAGATGATGTATTCTTGGAAGCTATGGATTATTTGGAGAACAGAGAGGGATGGGATCCTATGGAATTTGATTCCTATGAAGAGTATTTGGAAGTTACAGGGTATTGTGAGCCTTATTATGATAAGAACATTTTCAATAATAATGAAAAAGACTTTGCAACTAGAGAAGAATACCTTGATTTCCTTGAACGGGCAGAGATAAGCAAAGTGGCTTCTCTTGTTGAATGGTTTTCGGATAATAGTAGTGTTTGGGAAAGTAGGGATACCTACTTTGATAACGGTAAGATTGCAGGTTACATTATCTCAGAGTTTTCTGAGATTCTAAAAAAATATGGTCTATGGTATGAATTAGGGTTTCCCTGGTCGCTGACGGCGTATTTAAAATAACTTGCAAAAGTAAATAATTGATATTCACATACTGCCATGCTATAATAACCCAAAGCATTATTTTTCTGTTCTATATATTTGGTGTC
>JBJENB010000064.1:205-2380 GCA_051879975.1 Wujia sp. | reverse complement strand
ACAATCCCATTCACATAGAAGTTGGCATGGGGAAGGGACAATTCATATTAGAAATGGCTAAGAGAAATCCAGATATAAATTATATCGGAATTGAAAAATTTTCCAGTGTACTTGTTAGGGCCATAGAGAAGCAGAATGAAGAAAAGCTGCAAAACCTTTTATTTATAAGAATGGATGCAGAATATATCGAGAATGTATTTGATAAGGGAGAGGTTTCTTATATATATCTTAATTTTTCTGATCCATGGCCAAAGGATCGTCATGCCAAAAGACGTCTTACATCAGTTCAATTTCTTGCAAGATACGAGAATCTGTTGGCAGAAAACGGTGGTGTAACCTTTAAGACAGATAACCGGCCTTTGTTTGATTTTTCTGTTGAGCAGGTTGGTGAGGCAGGCTGGAAAATGGATAATATCACCTATGACCTTCACAACTCTGAATATGCAGAGGGAAATATCATGACAGAATATGAGTATAGATTCTCCCAAATGGGAAATCCTATTTGCAGAATGGTTTGTCACCCTGTCCGAAAAAAATAATCTTGACTTTAAGGCGATATTTAGTTCCTGTTTTAGTATAAACATTTTTGGTTTTTTGCATATCATAATAGTAAGTTATAGATATCGGAGAATTTATGAGAAGATGTAGGTTCAGCAATAAACTGAATTGTCAAATATTTTGCAGGCATAGAATAAATAGAAGCTTACTGATGCTAATAAAGAATCTTGAGATAATTAAGGGAATGGGCAGGTGCTGCGGTAATCCATGTAGAAGAGACTGTTGCAGGCCCTGTTGCAGACCATGTTGCAAATCTAATAATTGTAAAGTAAAAAAATAATATTTTTTGAAAAAAAGGCTTGCATTATTGTAAAGCATGTAATATAATCGTTTTTGTTGTGAGGAACACACAATTGAATATGGGCCGCTAGCTCATTTGGTAGAGCACCTGACTCTTAATCAGGGTGTGCGGGGTTCGAGCCCCCGGCGGCCCACTCGTAAAAGCATCGGTTTTGCAGTTTCTGTGGGGTCGGTGTTTTTTTTTGACGTTTCTTTTATCGTTTCGTTTGTTCGTTTATAAAATATTTTAGCAGGAGAGAGTAAAGTGCTTCAAAAACTTATATCATCAGAAAAAACAGATGCGTTGTACGATGAATGGGCATCATACAGAGAGGCTGTTACGGATTTTATTATTAAAAGTGTAGAAAACGATTACATTAAAAAAATTTTGACCAGAGACAGGCTGTTGCGTATTGATAAGGATTATGATTTAGAAAAGGCTATAGAAGAGCAGGGCTATAAGCCTACTCTTGCAATATGGGGTGCTGGCGGGTGTAATGATATCGATTTGCCTTGTCTTGCAAAATATTTTAAGCTTATATTAATTGACAGAGATATTGATGTATTGGAGAGAGCAAGGGAGCGATTTCATTTATGTAATGATGCGTGTGTGTGTATCGACCTCCAATTCTTTGACATTAGCCTTAAAGATTATAGCTTCTTTGAAGCTATGCTGTTGGAGCAGCTGCCCAAGGAAGATATCCTTAGGTATTTACAGGAGTTGGGAGATAATTTACATTTTATTGATTATGCTCAATTACCATTGTTTGATTACAGTGTGGATATGGGTCTGTCCAGTCAGTTCGTATCAAGATTCGTTGCTATTGCAGATTTTTTTGGAAGATTGAAGGAGCTTGAGGAGGGATTAACCTATCTTGGAAGAATTGGTCTTGAGAGGTTTGAGAATTCAATATATAACCAGACTAGAAAATTAATTATACATGGATATGAGTTGGATTCTTATGCTGATATCAATGCCCTGAAGGAAAATTATGATATTGATTCCATTAACCATGAGCTTATATTCGAGGAAGGAATGCCGGAGTTAATGACATGTACTAATGTTGAGGGAAATGATTATTTTATAAAATTAATATTATACAGAATAAACCAAAGGGAGTTAAGGCTATGTGCCTCTGCGTTATCCATTTGGCCATTTATCAGAGAAAAAAATTATGTAATGGCATTGTTATCTTTGGAAAAAATGCATAAAAATCTTGAATAAAATATGCTTATATGCTATTATTTCGATATACAGGGGATGGGAACATCCTACATTTTATAACAAAAATATAGAGGAGGATTTGTTAATGGATAATTTTAACAATCAGCAGGGAC
>JBJENB010000064.1:0-105 GCA_051879975.1 Wujia sp. | reverse complement strand
AACCGATGGGTCAGCAGCCATACGGACAGCCAATGGGTCAGCAGCCATACGGACAACCGATGGGTCAGCAGCCATACGGACAGCCAATGGGTCAGCAGCCATACG
>JBJENB010000063.1:0-9348 GCA_051879975.1 Wujia sp. | reverse complement strand
TCACTTATAGAATTATAGAAAGAGGAGAACAATATGATTAGACATAATAATGAAAAAACATTTTTTTCCTGTGAAGTTTTTCCACCAAAGAGAAATGATGACATCTACGAGATTTATAAGACACTGGATGAAATCAAGCTTCTTAAACCGGATTTTATCAGTGTCACCTACGGTGCCGGAGGAAGTAATAGTAAGAAAACAGCAACGATAGCTGCATATATTCAGAATATTTGTGAGGTTGAGGCATTAGCACATATGACAGCTGTTGGAATGGATGAAAATATGTTGAGGAGTCTTCTTTTTGAACTCCGTAAGAAGGGAATCCATAATGTGCTTGCTTTGAGGGGTGATAAGCCGAAGACAATGAGTGACGAGGAGTTTGAAAATCGCCATTACAGATATGCTTCAGATTTAATTGACGTAATCAGACAGGAGAAGGATATATTTATAGCCGGAGCCTGTTACCCTGAGGTTCACCCTGAATCGAAAAATCAGGAGGAGGATATTGCAAGGCTAAAGGATAAGGTTGACAGAGGCTTGAACTGTCTTATTACCCAGATGTTCTTTGACAATAAGGTCTTTTATGATTTTATGGATAAGATAAGAGCAGCAGGCATAAATGTACCGGTTCATGCTGGTATCATGCCTATAACCAGGGCAAACCAGCTTGGTACCAGTGTACAGCTTTCCGGCTCATCTGTACCAAATGAGCTCAGCTCAATTATTGCAAAGTACGGAGAAGATCCGGATGATATGTGTAGTGCAGGAATTGAGTATGCAGTGAATCAGATAAATGATCTCAAATCCAACGGAGTAGAGGGTATTCATATCTATACTATGAATAAAGCGGATGTTACTATGGCAATATATGAGGAAACCTTCAAATAGATTGTTTTAAGGTTTACAAACTGTTCTATTTAAACTATAATAAACAAAGTGATAAACACGGTTAATATACAGGAGGAACCGCTATGAACGAAGTTCATACTAAAAATCGGTTCCGACGACATGGCAGGATTTATGGAATAAATCGTGCCGATACATATTAAACAGGAGGAACCGCTATGAACGAAGTTCATACTAAAAATCGGTTCCGACGACATGGCAGGATTTATGGAATAAATCGTGCCGATACATATTAAACAGGAGGATTATAATATGGATTACAAGAATGCCGGCGTTGATATTGAAGCAGGATATAAGTCAGTAGAGCTTATGAAGCAGTACGTTAAGAGAACAATGCGTGATGAGGTTCTTGGTGGCTTAGGCGGATTTTCCGGTGCATTTTCTTTGAAGAAAATTAAGGAGATGGAAGAACCGGTTTTGTTGTCAGGTACTGATGGCTGTGGTACAAAGGTTAAGCTGGCATTCATCATGGACAAGCACGATACCATTGGTATTGATGCTGTTGCAATGTGTGTAAATGATATCGCCTGTGCAGGTGGTGAGCCATTATTCTTCCTTGATTATATAGCATGTGGCAAGAATTATCCTGAGAAGATAGCAACCATAGTGAGTGGTGTTGCTGAGGGCTGTGTTCAGTCGGATGCTGCACTTATCGGTGGTGAAACAGCAGAGCATCCGGGACTTATGCCTGAGGATGAATACGACATCGGTGGTTTTGCAGTTGGTGTGGTCGAGAAAAAGGACCTTATTACAGGAGAGAACATTAAGCCGGGAGATGTGCTGGTGGGTATCGCATCATCAGGTGTTCACAGCAATGGCTTCTCGCTGGTACGTAAGGTATTTGAGATGACTAAGGAGTCTCTTGATACTTATTATGATGAGCTTGGAACAACTCTTGGAGAAGCACTTATCGCTCCGACTAAGATATATGTTAAGGCACTTCGTTCAGTCAAGGAGGCAGGTGTTACAATTAAGGGCTGCAGCCATATTACCGGCGGTGGCTTCTACGAGAATATACCGCGTATGCTTCCGGATGGCATTCTTGCCTGTGTTAAGAAGGATTCCTATGAGGTTCCTCCTATATTCAAGCTTCTTGCAAAGACAGGCAATGTTGAGGAGCACATGATGTACAATACCTACAATATGGGTATCGGAATGTGTCTTGCAGTTGACCCTGCAGATGTTGATAAGACATTAAAGGCTATTGAGGCTGCCGGAGAAAAGGCATTTGTAATAGGCGAGACAAAGGCCGGAGAAAAGGGAGTAGAGCTATGCTAAATGTCGTAATTCTTGTGTCAGGAGGTGGCACAAATCTACAGGCAATTATTGATGCTGTAGCTGACGGAACAATAACCAATACCAATATTGCGGCAGTCATCAGTAATAATTATGGTGTGTATGCTCTGGAGCGTGCAAAGAAGGCGGGAATACCGTCTGAGGTGGTTTCACCAAAGGATTATGGTGACAGAGCAGCATTTAATGATGCACTTCTTGACAGGGTTAATTCCTATCAGCCGGATTTGATTGTACTGGCTGGCTTCCTTGTGGTGATTCCGGAGAAGATGATAGATGCTTATGAGAATAAGATAATTAACATTCATCCGTCGCTAATTCCTGCATTTTGCGGAACAGGCTATTATGGTCTTAAGGTACATGAGGCTGCTCTTGAGAGAGGAGTTAAGATTACCGGTGCGACAGTTCATTATGTAGATAAAGGGACTGATACCGGTCCTATAATACTTCAGAAGGCTGTAGAGGTAAAGGAGGGAGATACTCCTAAGGTGCTTCAGCAGAGAGTTATGGAGGAGGCAGAGTGGAAGCTTTTGCCTGCTGCAATTAACAAGATAGCAAACAGCTAGTAATTATGGTCATCATTTACTGGTGACCATTTTTCAGATAGAAACGGAAGGAGAATATGATCATGAAGGTACTAATAGTTGGCGGCGGCGGAAGAGAGCATGCAATAGCATGGAAGGTTAGCAGAAGTGAAAAGGTTACAGAGCTTTATGCGGCACCGGGCAATGCCGGTATTGCAGAGTATGCAACCTGTGTTGATATATCGGTAATGGATGCGGAGGCATTGGTTAAATTTGCAAAGGAGAAGGCTATCGACCTGGTAATCGTAGGTCCGGATGACCCTCTTGTAGCAGGTGTGGCAGATGCATTTATCGAAGCAGGTATCCGTACCTTCGGTCCGAGAAAAAATGCAGCGATTATTGAAGGCTCTAAGGCATTCTCAAAGGATTTGATGAAGAAGTACAATATTCCTTCAGCAGCTTATGAGGTGTTTGACAATGCCGAGGCAGCACTTAACTATCTTGAGACTGCCAAGATGCCAATCGTATTGAAGGCTGACGGACTTGCACTGGGCAAGGGCGTACTGATCTGTAAT
Source organism: Wujia sp. (assembly GCA_051879975.1). Lineage (GTDB taxonomy): Bacteria > Bacillota > Clostridia > Lachnospirales > Lachnospiraceae > Coprococcus_C. The sequence continues at coordinate 6,050 of JBJENB010000063.1, read as the reverse complement.
ACCCTTGAGGAGGCAAAGGAGGGCGTAAAGACCCTTATGCTTGATAAACAGTTTGGAGCAGCAGGAGATAAGATTGTAATTGAAGAATTTATGACAGGACGAGAGGTTTCAGTGCTTTGCTTCTGTGACGGAACCCATATCAAGCCTATGGCTTCTGCACAGGATCACAAGAGGGCAAAGGATGGAGACCAGGGACTGAATACAGGCGGTATGGGTACATTTTCTCCAAGTCCATTCTATACGGATGAGGTGGATGAGTTCTGTAAGAAATATGTATATCAGCCTACCATGGATGCGATGAAGGCTGAGGGAAGAAATTTCACAGGAATATTGTTCTGTGGACTTATGTTAACACCGAATGGTCCAAGGGTCCTTGAATACAACGCAAGATTTGGTGATCCGGAGGCACAGGTGGTGCTTCCACGTATGGAGAACGATATTATTGAAGTCATGGAGGCATGTATAGACGGAAGACTGGATGAGGTAGACCTTAAGTTTGAGGATCAGGCGGCGGTATGTGTTATTCTTGCATCTGATGGCTATCCTGAGCATTATGAAAAGGGCTTTGTGATTAAAGGGCTTGATGCCTTTAAGGATAAGGATGGATACTATGTATTCCATGCCGGTACTAAGCAGACAGATAAGGGAATCGTAACTAATGGTGGACGAGTTCTCGGAGTAACCGCCAAGGGTGATAATCTTGTGGAAGCAAGAGCGAATGCCTACAAGGCAACTGAATGGATTGACTTTGAGAATAAGTATATGAGACATGATATAGGTAAAGCTATAGATGAGCAGTAGCTCGTAAAACCACCGTAGGTTAGTGTGTAAAGAGTTTTAGGAAGAAGGATTATTATGATAATTAAAATTGATTTTAACAGCACTGAAGCGATATATATGCAGCTAAGAAATCAAATAGTCATAGGAATCGCACAGGATAAGATCAAGGATGGAGAATCTCTGCCATCTGTGAGACAACTGGCAGACGACCTGGGAGTCAATATGCACACCGTAAACAAGGCATATACATTGCTGAAAAATGATGGATATCTTAAGCTTGACAGAAGAAAGGGTGCGGTTATTTCGGTATCTATGGATACGAAACCAAAGCATCTGGAGACAATCAACGTAGGTATGCGTATGATGGTTGCAGAGGCTATCTGTAAAGACATTAGCCTTGATGAAATGCATCAGATTGTAACAAACATGTATAAGGAATTTGGTGACATTCAAAACGGAGGTAAGCTATGAAACTTGAATATACACAGCAGGCAGCAGATGTGTTGGATGTGGCTATTGAAACTGCTGCAAATATGAAACACAGCTTTGTTGGAACAGAACATTTGTTATATGCACTTATCACCTATCCTTCCGGAACTGCAAACAGGGTTTTGGTTGAGAATGGTGTAGATAAAACTGTAGTAAGAGAATACCTTGTTAAGAGTCAGGAATTTAATAAAGGAAAAATTAAGGGGGAGGATTCCTTCTCCGAGAAATTGAAGGCAATTCTTATAGCTGCTGAAAAGGAAGCTAAGAGACAAAAGTGTAACAGAATAGGAACAGAGCATTTGCTGATTGCATTGCTCAGGGCTATAGACTCGGTGGCGGTAAAAATACTTGGGTCTATGTCTGTAAATGTGCAGAAGATATATGTAGATACGATGGTGGCTTGTGGGGCTGAAGGAAATGCAGCCAAGAAGGAATTTGCAGGAATTGTTCAGCCGTCGGGCAAAAAAAAGTCTCAGGCCTCGACCCTTGAGCAGTACAGCAGAGATTTAAATAAAGCAGCAGCCATGCAGGCAATGGATCCTGTGGTTGGAAGAAATGCTGAAATAGAAAGGGTTATGCAGATACTTTGCCGTCGTATGAAGAATAATCCGTGTCTTGTAGGCGAACCGGGAGTAGGAAAAACTGCGGTTGTAGAAGGTCTGGCACAGCTTATTAATGCGGGCAATGTACCTGAACTGCTGGCGGACAAGAGAATTGTAAGTCTCGACCTGTCCGGTATGGTTGCAGGTTCGAAGTACCGTGGAGAGTTTGAGGAGAGAATTAAGAAGGTAATCGCCGAGGTTAAGGCAACCGGGAATATAATATTGTTTGTGGATGAGCTTCATACACTTATTGGAGCAGGTGGAGCTGAGGGAGCCATAGACGCTTCTAATATATTAAAGCCTGCACTTTCAAGAGGTGAGGTTCAGATGATTGGAGCCACCACCAGAACAGAATACAGGAAGTATATTGAGAAGGACGCAGCTCTTGAGAGAAGATTCCAGCCTGTATATGTGGAGGAGCCTACAAAACAGGAAGCAGAGGAAATATTGAAGGGACTTCGGGACAAATATCAGGAGCATCATGGAGTATTGATTAGTGATGAGGCTATAAAGGCTGCTGTAGAATACTCTGTCAGATATATCAATGACAGATTTCTTCCTGACAAGGCAATAGATCTTATTGATGAGGCAGCTTCAAGAAAGAAGCTTGGTCTCTTTTCTAAGAACAGAAGCATCATTAATGCAGAGGAAGGTCTGGAACTGATTCAGGAAGAGCTTGAGGATGCACTGGCTGAGGGAGATCTAGCGAGAGCGTCTGAATTGAAGCAGGATATGCAAAAGGCTGAGAAAAAGCTGGAGCGTTCTAAGGCTAAGCTTCTACAAAAGGAGGATGAAGAACCGGTAATAGATGATGAGGATGTGGCTGCGGTTGTATCCGTTTGGACTAAGGTTCCGGTCAGCAAGCTTACTCAGAGCGAGTCGGCGAGACTACTCAAGCTTGAGGATACTCTTCATAAAAGAGTTATTGGTCAGGATGAGGCTGTGGATGCCGTATCCAAGGCAATCAGAAGGGGAAGAGTGGGACTGAAGGCACCAAACAGACCTATAGGCTCCTTCCTGTTCCTGGGGCCTACCGGTGTAGGTAAAACAGAGCTGTCAAAGGCATTGGCAGAGGCTATGTTTGGCGATGAAAATGCCATAGTCAGAGTAGATATGTCTGAGTATATGGAAAAACACAGCGTATCCAAGATGATAGGTTCACCTCCGGGATATGTGGGCTTTGACGAGGGAGGTCAGCTTTCTGAAAAGGTTCGTAAGAATCCGTATTCTGTTGTTCTTTTTGACGAGATAGAAAAGGCGCATCCGGATGTATTTAATCTGTTGCTACAGGTTCTGGATGACGGTCATATAACCGATTCCCAGGGAAGAAAGGTAGATTTCAAGAATACGGTTATCATAATGACCAGCAATGCAGGCGCCCAGAGAATAATAGATCCGAAGAAGCTGGGCTTCTCCAATGAGTCCAATGCTGACAGGGATCACGAGGATATGAAAAATAATGTTATGGAGGAAGTAAAGAGAATATTTAAGCCGGAATTTCTCAACAGAATTGATGATATCATTGTGTTCAGGGCATTGCTCAAGGAGGATGTAAAGAACATCAGTGCACTTATGCTTAAGGAGCTTAAGGATAGGGTGAAGAAGCAGATGGATATTACACTTACCTATGGAGACAATCTGAAGAATTACATTTTCGAGAAGGGCTACGATAAGAAATATGGTGCCAGACCGTTGAAGCGTGTTATTCAGAACCAGATTGAGGATGAGTTGGCAGAGGAGATATTGAAGGGAAAAATCGTAAGTGGAGACAGGATAAGCATCGGTGTCTCAGACGGAAAGGTAACCTTCACCTCGAGATAAATAAGACACATAATATCCATATATATAATTGAAAATAATGTGGAAATATAGGGCATTTTATTGTATAATAAATGTACTGACAGACAGCGAAAAATATTTTGTATAAACAGGAAATGCTGGTGATTTTCTGTTAAATATAGGTCTGTGGAGGTATATGGGGTATATTAAGCGGGGGTATGCAGTTGAGCCGCGACTAACACGATGGAGGAAGATAAAATGGCAGTAATTGACGAATTGATTCGTGAAGAAGAAACAGGTGCACTTAGCTTTGGTAATTATGAACTGACAACAAAAACCAAGAAGGACGGTTTTAATTACAACGGAGATATATACAAGATTAAAACCTTCAATGAGATCACTAAGCTTGAGAAGAATGGAATGTTTGTATATGAGTCGGTTCCGGGAACAACAGTACACAATTTCCGTGCTACGGATAAGGCGGTAAATCTTGTTGTGGAGGGTACAGAGGATTCTCAGGTAACTCTTGAGCTTGAGGCTGAAAAGGAGTATAAGATTCATGTTGACAAGGTGTATGTCGGCAAGATGAAGACCAATCTTGGAGGAAAGCTTAACATTAGCGTTGAGCTGGAGCCGGGTAAGGCTGTTGATATTTTAATCGAGAAGATGTAAATGTAATAACAGAGGAGATTTATAGTGGCAAAGGACAAACAGGTATTTTTTTGTAAGGAATGTGGCTATGAATCTGCTAAGTGGTTGGGTCAGTGTCCGGGATGTCGCTCCTGGAATACTTTTGTTGAAGAAAAGATAGTGGTAGGCGCAAAAAAGCATGCTTCACATACGAGGGATGCTGTTGCGCCTACTAGTATTTTAAATGTTACCACGGCAGATGAGAGCAGAATAAAAACAAAGATAAGGGAGCTTGACAGGGTACTGGGAGGAGGAATTGTCAAGGGCTCTCTTGTTTTGGTGGGTGGAGACCCTGGAATAGGAAAATCCACTATTCTTTTGCAGATGTGCAGAAATCTTGTGCATAATGGCACTGATATCCTGTATGTCTCAGGGGAGGAATCGTTGTCCCAGATTAAGATGCGTGCCGAACGAATCGGAACCTTTGACAGGGATATGATGCTCTTATGTGATAATGACATGGATAATATTGCAGCTGCAATTCAGAAGAGCAACGCAGAGGTGGTTGTTATTGACTCGATACAAACTATGGTTGTGGAGGAGGTAGGCTCTGCACCGGGCACAGTCACTCAGGTCAGGGAGGTGACTGCAAGACTTATGCAGCTTGCTAAGCAGAATGAGATTGCCATATTTATTGTGGGACATGTAACCAAGGAGGGAACGGTTGCAGGACCAAGAACCTTGGAACATATGGTTGACTCGGTGCTATATTTTGAAGGAGATAGGAATAACGGCTTTAGAATACTGCGAGCCGTTAAGAATAGATTTGGATCTACAAATGAAATAGGTGTCTTCACAATGACTGATAAGGGACTGGACGAGGTGGAAAACCCGTCACAGGTCATGCTTAACGGCAGACCTCAGGGGGTATCCGGTTCGGTGGTGGTATCTTCGCTGGAGGGTACACGACCTATTTTGGTGGAGCTTCAGGCATTGGTTTGTCAGACTAACTTTAACATGCCAAGGAGAACATCTGTCGGAGTCGATTTCAACCGTGTTAATCTGATCATGGCTGTTATGGAGAAAAGGGCAGGCTATAATCTGTGGGGCTTTGATGCATATGTAAGTATAGCCGGGGGGATGCGAATAAGTGACCCTGCCATCGATCTTGGAATAGCATGTGCAATTGCATCCGGTATGAAAAATAAACCTGTGGACAGCAGCGTAATGCTGGTAGGAGAGATAGGTCTTTCCGGAGAAATACGAGGTGTTACAAACATACTTCAGAGAGTCAGAGAGGCTGATAAGCTGGGCTTTCAGAAATGTATTATTCCAAGGTTCAACTATGATAAGAATATGGAGTCATTGGGCATCGAGATAATATGTGTTGAATCTCTGGTGGAGGCAATATCACGGGTCTTTGATTGAAATGGCATGTTTATATTGGCATTGGACGGCATAAAACGTGTTATCTATAAATATTCATCACGCATATACGATGGGAAATACCAAGATATAGCCACAATATCCACCGCCATTAAGTGGTGGATATTGTAGTTATTTTTCTTATAAAATAGTAAGACAAAAAAACAATTTTTTTGCAAAAAAACTGTTGACATACATTGATTGCTATGCTATTATCTAATAGCTGTCGCAAGGAAGGACAGAAGAAATTAGTCAATTGAATAATCTGGTGGATTTATTTTTTTGACTTTAAAACAAGAACCTTTGACAAGTTAATAACATGTTAACCCTGAAAATTCTTTAAGA
>JBJENB010000062.1:0-9406 GCA_051879975.1 Wujia sp. | reverse complement strand
ATAAAAGGCTGTTGTATATTGAAAAAAAAGAAACAAGAACACTAAAAGGAGAATATTATTTATGTTAGAGAAATTAAAAGAAATCATTGCAGAGCAGTTAAGCGTTGATGAGGCAGATGTTGAATTAACAACATCATTTAAGGATGATCTTGGTGCTGATTCGCTTGATCTTTTTGAGCTTGTTATGGCTCTTGAGGAGGAGTACAATGTAGAGATTCCTTCAGATGACTTAAATAACCTTGCTACTGTAGAGGATGTTATGAAGTATCTTAAGGACCTCGGTGTAGAGGACTAATCTTACATATATAATGTATATTATGAAGAACAGGCAATGCCTGTTCTTTTTTTGTGTAGACGGTCGGTTTCTGTAACCTTGTTGTAACTTAGGGGAGATATAATAACACCATAAAATAATAATTATGCCATTGGGAGGGCATAAAAAAGGAGAGTAGTATGGAGATATTAAAGGTTGAGAATCTGACAAAGATATATGGCAAGGGTGAGTCCAAGGTGGTTGCGCTGGATAATGTATCCTTCAGGGTTGAGAAGGGAGAATTTGTAGCTATTGTAGGAGCCAGCGGTTCGGGAAAATCTACGCTTCTTCATCTCTTGGGAGGAGTAGACAGGCCGACGGAGGGAAAGGTCTATATAGATGGCAAGGATATATTCAGCTTCGATGATGATAAGCTGGCTATATTCAGAAGAAGACAGGTGGGATTGATATACCAGTTTTACAATTTGATACCGGTTCTCAATGTGGAGGAGAATATCACACTGCCTATGGCACTTGACAACAGAAAGGTCAATGATAAGGATTTGGATGAGTTAATTGCATTACTGGGTCTTGAGGATAGAAAAAAGCATTTACCTAATGAATTATCAGGTGGACAGCAGCAAAGAACAAGTATAGGAAGGGCTCTTATCACGCACCCGGCGATTATTCTGGCAGATGAGCCCACCGGAAATCTGGATACAAATTCCAGTGATGAGGTGGTTGGACTGTTAAAGAGGTCTAACACGGAATACAAGCAGACCATAGTGATGATTACCCATAACCCTGAGATTGCCAAGTGTGCGGACAGAATTCTCAGGATTGAAGATGGAAGATTGACTGAGGAGGAACCGCTATGAACGAAGTTCATACTAGGAATCGGTTCCGACGACATGGCAGGATTTATGAAATAAATCGTGCCGACACATATTTTAGGAAGTTTCGGAGGATTTGCTATGACTGTAATAAATAAATTGGTAATGAAAACTCTTAAGCTAAACAAGAAAAGGAGCATAGGGACAATAATCGGAATTATGCTGTCTGTGGCACTTGTGTGTGCAGTATCAGGAATGTTTGCAAGTTTAAGAGAAACGTTGATAGAGAATGAGAAACTATACGATGGTGATTTTCACTTCTATTATTCAAATATTGATGGGGAAACGGTAGAGACCCTGAAGCATAACCGCGATATTGAAAATATGGAAATCACCGGACGAATTGGTTACTGTGAAGCTAACGATTATTTCGTGTATGTTGATTCAATGGAGGATATGGAGAATACTGTTGTTCCCGTAAGACTTGTAAATGGTCGTTATCCAGAAAATGAACATGAAATAGTGTTTGACAGTATGGCACTTTGGGAGCTCGGTGCCAAGGTTGGTGATACGGTTAATCTAAATTTGGGCGAGATTGAAGTATTGGAGGAGGATGAAATCTTTAAAGCTCAAATTGTAGGGGCAGAAAGCTATGAATTTACAATAGTGGGAGAAATATCGAGCAGATTGGCATATTCAGGTTATACTGTCGGTATGGATAACGGAAACTATAATGCCTATATAAAATTTAAGGATTCAAAAAAGTATGAGGAAAACATTTATAATATTCTTGGACATGATTTATATGAGGAGGATACGGATTTCTATGATTCGTCATATGTGAACACTGAGCTTTTAAGATGGGAAAACATGGAGTTCTCTGATGACACAATGAGGATGCTGTACGCTGTTATTGCCATATTAATTATAATTATTTTGATAACCAGTGTGTTTTGTATTAAAAATTCTCTTGATATATCTGTTACTGAAAAGATGAAAACTTATGGTATGCTGGCAAGTGTAGGAGCAACGAAAAAGCAGATAAGGAAGAGTGTATTATTTGAGGGTATGTATCTTGGCATCATAGGTATCCCTCTGGGAGTTGCTCTGGGTGAGCTTGCGGTGTTTGTGCTTTGCAAGATAGTGAGCTTCTTATTAAAGGATATTTCTGAGAACGGCAATTTTTATATGGTATTCAGTCTGCCGATTCTTCCGATTGCTATATCAGTACTGCTAGGTGTCGTTACAATTTATCTTTCTACATTTCTGGCTGCCTTTAAGGCGGGAAGAGTCAGCCCGATTGAGAATATCAGAAGCAATAAGGAGGTAAGGATAAAGGGTAATAAGCTTAAGACACCGGGTATTATTACGAAGTTCTTTGGCATTGGAGGAGTTATAGCTTATAAGAATCTTAAGCGAAGTAGGAGAAAATACAGGACAACCATTGTATCACTTGCAGTCAGTGTGTTTGTATTCATTGCAATGAGTGCATTTATCACGGAAATGAAAAGACAGACCATTAGTATATATACGGATTTTGATTACAATGTGAAGATTTCTGTTGATGCTGATAAATTTACAATGCCTAGGGAGGTCAAGGAAAAATCGAAAACTATATTATGCTCCTATGATTACCGGTCATGCTTACAGCTTGAGGATAAAAATAGGATAATGTATTTTGAGGATAATCCAGAGGATGAAATGTATTCAGAGGAGGAGAAAGAAAGGAATAATGCTTTTGTTATCTTTCTCATGGACGAGGAGACCTTTGCAAGGTATCAAAAAAAGGTCGGAATATCTGCAGAGGACAATACATGTATAATATGTGACATCTTTCCCTATAGAAGCAGTGAAACTAACAAGGTTAAGAGGGTAAGAAGAACTGATTATAATGTAGGAGATACAGTGAGTGGTCAGGTGTCAGTATATGAGGAGTACTCGGAAACCGATGAAGAAGAGGATGAGTCATACCTGCAAATTGATGTTACTGTGGGTGGAATAACGGATATTAATCCTTATGGTTCAGAGCAGATATTTTATTCGTTGCCAATAGTTGTATTAAATGAGAAATATTATCCTGAGCTTAAGTCAAAATATATCAAGTATTGTATTGAAACAAACGATGCTTATGAGGTTTCCGACCTTTTGCATGATTTGGAGGGTGTAGAAATGATTGAGAACCTAGATGAGATAGCAAGGGAAAATCGTTCTATAGTATTCCTTATGGGATTATTTATGTATGGCTTTATCACAGTAATTTCCCTTATTGGCGTGACCAATATATTCAATACCATAACCTCAAATATGGAGCTTAGGCAGAAGGAATTTGCAATGCTGAAAAGTATTGGTATGACAAGGAAGGAATTCGGCAGAATGGTTAATCTGGAGACATTATTCTATAGCTGCAAGGCACTTGTGTTTGGTGTGGTTTCAGGACTTATTGCTTCCGGATTTATCCATAAGGCCTTTAATGAGAGAGTTGAGGATGTGTTTATCTTTCCGGGAAAGGCAATTGTTCTTTCAATAATATTCGTATTTGTGTTAGTATATATAATAATGAAGTATTCTATTGCTAAAATTAATAAACAGAATACTATTGAGACCATTCGAAAGGATACGGTTTAAGATGAATATTTTGCTGGTTGAAGACAGCAGTACAATTGCAGATAGTATAATATATTCCTTTGAAACCAATGGCGATAAGGTAAAATGGTGTAAAAATGTTAAGGAAACCAAGATGTTTCTTGGGGAAGATAATAATTCGGAGGTTGCGATACTTGATATCGGACTTCCGGATGGTAACGGATTTTCACTTTATGAGCAGGTAATTAAGCCAAAGGGGATTCCGACTATTTTTCTCACAGCAAAGGATGATGAGGACGATATAGTCAAGGGTCTTGTCCTTGGGGCTGAGGATTATGTTACGAAACCATTTTCCATTAAGGAGCTTCGTGCAAGGGTTATGAAGATAATTGCCCGTAACAGGGTTGAAGCTAAGCTTACGGTTTCTGATATAAGCTTTGACCTTGAACGTATGGAGGTAAGAAAGGCCGGAAGGGTAATTGAGCTTTCCAGTCTTGAGATAAAGATACTGGCATTGTTGTTTGAGAATATCAATAGAGCCGTAAGCAGGGCAATTATTCTGGACAGAATATGGGAATGGACCGGAAACGATGTGGATGACCACACGGTAACGGTATACATTAAGAGAATTAGAGAGAAGCTTGGAACGGATATCATAACCACGATAAAGGGTGTGGGCTATAGGATAGATAAGGATGAACAATAAACAGAGCTTAAAAAAGTGCATCTTCGCAATTGTTTTGATTACTGCTACAATTATTGCAGTTTGTACTTTTTGTGCAAATCGTTATATGAAAGCTTATAACAGAAGGAATAATGAGAAGCTGGAAGCAATTATTATTACAATTCACGAAAAGTATCCTTTGGTCAGCTATAATGAGATTATGGGTATTCTGGAGGCAGGAAATGATAAGGATACGGAGAAGCTGAAGGGAAACCTGTTGGAGTTCTATGGTATTGATTTAGAAGACGAGACCCTGACAGAGGCTAATACCTCCGTAAGGTTGCAAATGCTGTGGCTGTGTGTAGGGCTTTTGCTTTGTGAGGCAGCAGCAATACTCATCTGTTTTCTGGTATATGACCGAAAAAGAGATAAAGATATCAATGAAATTACAAAATGTATAGAGAATATTAACCATAAAATATATCGTATGGATGTGGACAGTAATACGGAGGACGAGCTGTCGATACTTAAAAATGAGATTTATAAGACAACAATAATGCTTAAGGAGGAGGCGGAGAATTCCAAGCTTGCTAAAAACCTGCTTAAGGATTCCCTGTCTGATATCTCGCATCAGCTTAAAACACCGCTTACTTCCATTACCGTCATGCTTGATAACTTATATGAGAATCCTGAGATGGAGGTGTCTGTTAGACAGCGGTTTCTGAGAAATATGCGTCGTGAGATAGCCAATATTAATTTTATGGTGCAAAGTCTTCTCAAGCTGTCGAAGCTGGACGCCAATACAATTGAGTTTAAGAATGAGGATATTCCTTTGACTGGTATAGTGGAAGAGGCAATAAAGAATATATCTGCCCTAAGCGATTTGAAGAATGTAGGAATAAACATTGTTAAAAAGGGTGATTTTTTAATTAGATGTGACAGGAGATGGCAGATAGAGGCTGTGTCAAATATAATAAAAAATTCTATTGAGCATTCTGTGGAGGGAAGCTGTGTGGAAATCTCCATGGATGATAACCATGTGTACACAAGTCTTGCTATAACAAATTATGGTGATGAAATCAATGAGAAGGATTTACCACATTTATTTGAACGCTTTTACAGGGGTGAAAATGCTGCCGTGGACAGTGTTGGCATAGGACTTGCCCTTGCAAAGTCTATAGTTGAGAGCTGTGGTGGTGCTATTACAGTTGATTCAAAGGATGAAAAAACGACATTTTGTATAAAATACTTCAAGTAAATAGGAATTACTTACATAAAAACTGCCAGACCTCGAAAGAATCTGGCAGTTTATTTCATATATATCTTTTAAATTATCCGAGAACAACCTCAACTGTATGAGTCTGTCCGTCTCCGAAGCATGTGATTACATTTCCGTCAACAGCCTTGCCATCAACAGTCATGCTCTTGACACCCTTGCATACATGGTTTGGATTAGAAACCTTGATTTCGTAAGTATCACCACGGAATTGACGGGTTGCTGTAAGTCCATCCCATTCAGCAGGAATTGATGGATCAATCTTAAGGCCATCGAAATCAGGCTGTACACCTAAGATGTACTGAGAAATTGCTACCATGTTCCATGCAGCAGTTCCTGTCAACCATGAGTTCTTACCCTCACCAAATCTGCTTGCGTCCTTACCTGCTATCATCTGTCCGTATACATATGGCTCAGTCTTGTGAAGGTCCGAGATATCCTCATTGAAAGCAGGTGCAATCTTTGAGTAGTACTCAAAAGCTTTATCTCCACGACCGGCATAAGCCTCAGCACAGATAATCCATGCATTGTTGTGCGTGAATATACCGGCATTCTCCTTGTATCCACCTGGATATGTTGAAATCTCACCATACTGGATGTAGTACTTAGAGAAAGCTGGGTTATTAAGAACGAGTCCGTACTTAGTATTCAAGTATTTATCAATAGCATTAAGGGTCTTAATGTCAGCGCCCTCTTCCTTACCTATCTCTGACATGACAGCGAAGCCTTGTGGCTCAATGAAGATTTTACCCTCTTCACATTCCTTAGAACCCATCTTGGCACCTGTTGAATCGTATGCACGGATAAACCAATCACCGTCAAATGCGCTCTCCATAACGTTCTTCTTCATCTTGTCGATCTCTGCCTGAGCCTTTGCAGCCTCTTCATCCTTGCCGAGATGCTTCAGAATATTAACATAGTTTGGTCCAACATATGTAAAGAGCGTAGCTACCATAACAGACTCTGCAATCTTTGAGTAACCGCCTTCAGCAGCAAACTTAGGATTTGTGTAAGTCTGGAAGCTCTCACCAGGCTGATCTGAGTAGCATGAAAGGTTGATACAATCATTCCAGTCAGCACGCATTGCAAGAGGAAGACCATGAGGTCCAAGGTTATTTACAATGTGGTAGAATGAAACATCAAGGTGATTAAGCATTGGCTGAGCCTTCGACATATCATTATCATAAGGTACCATCTCATCAAGAATTCCCCAATCACCAGTCTCCTTGATATAAGCTGATACTGAAAGAATCATCCATAATGGATCATCCGAGAAGTCTCCACCGATATCTGAGTTACCCTTCTTGGTAAGTGGCTGATACTGATGATAGCAACCGCCATCAGGAAGCTGGGTAGAAGCAATATCAATGATTCTCTCTCTTGCACGGTCAGGAATCTGGTGAACAAAGCCGAGGATATCCTGGTTTGAATCACGGAATCCCATACCACGACCAATACCTGATTCAAAGTAAGAAGCCGAACGTGAAAGATTAAATGTAACCATACACTGATACTGATTCCAAATGTTAACCATTCTGTTAACCTTGTCATCAGGAGTATCTACATTAAGAATGCCAAGAAGCTTGTCCCAGGTAGCCTTGAGCTCAGCAAGACCTGCTGCAACCTTCTCAGGAGTATTGTACTGGTCAATCATGGAAAGAGCCTTAGTCTTGTTGATTGTAACGCCATCAGCCTCAAACTTCTGGTCAACAGGCATCTCAACATAACCAAGAATAAATACAAGGGTCTTAGACTCTCCAGGTGCAAGAGTAATCTCCTTGCAGTGAGAAGCAACAGGTGACCAACCGTCTGCAAATGAGTTTCTTGACTGATTCTCGGTTACAACCTGTGGATCTCCGAAGCCGTTGTAGAGACCAATAAATGAATCTCTGTCTGTATCGTATCCATCAATACTGTCATTAACAGTGTAAAATGCAAAATGATTACGTCTGTCTCTGTACTCTGTTTTATGGTAGATAGTTGAGCCGTCAACCTCTACACGACCGGTACTGAAGTTTCTCTGGAAGTTTGTACAATCATCCTGAGCATCCCATAAACACCATTCAACAAATGAGTAGAGCTTGAAGGTTTTTGCTTCAGAGCCTTCGTTGGTTAATACAACCTGCTGAACCTCACCTGTGTAATTCTGAGGAACAAAGAATGTTACCTCTGCTTTAAGATCATTCTTGGAACCGGTAATAATTGTATATCCCATACCATGGCGGCACTCGTAAGAGTTAAGTGTAGTCTTAACAGGTGACCAGCCCGGATTCCAGATAGTTCCATTATCGTTTATGTAAAAATAACGGCCGCCCATATCAATAGGAACGTTGTTGTAACGATAACGGGTAATTCTTCTGAGACGAGCATCCTTATAGAAATGGTAACCGCCTGCAGTATTAGAAATTAATGAGAAGAAATCCTGTGTTCCAAGATAGTTTATCCATGGATAAGGAGTCTTAGGTGATGTGATGACATATTCTTTATTGGCGTCATCAAAGTAACCAAATTTCATTTAATGTACCTTCCTTTCATAAAAACCTGCCAATATTATATAATAAATATGCATAAAAGACAATAATAAAAAGTTGCTTTCAGCCACCAAAACGCACAAAAACCGGCTAATGCAAAAACAAATTTTATGGAAACTAAATTCCGCATTAGCCGGCAATTAATTTTTAAGAAAAATAGTTATTACATGGTATAAATTTTTTCTGTAAGAGTCTTTGACTCTCCCGGTGCCAGTTCAACGTAGCCCGACTCGTCATCAGGGATTGGCTGATTTGGTGCATCAATTATCCAGGTGCATGGTTCCGGACAGAAGAAGCCCTTCTCACCGTGGTCATTCCAGATAATCCAGAATTTGAAGTCCTTGCAGACCTCGTAGCATATTCTCTTGCCGGTCTTTGCATCGGAAGCAACTACTCCATAATATGGGTGACCGTCAAGGGTACCCTCCTCGGCAAAGAATACATCATTGTCGATATCATGAAGAACAGGAACCTGTGAACCTGTTAAATATTGTCTGTCATGGTTTGTAATAGGAAGAAATTCGCCTGTTGGAATGCAGGTTTTACTGAGCTCCCACTTATCGCCAATTGGAACATAAAGTCTCATATCTAAGCCCTCGCCATCCTTGGTGAAGGGACCATTGATTGTTGTATGATTACATACTCCAAAAGGAAGCTGTTTATCAGAGGTATTTGTCATGGTAAAGGCATAGCTCAAGCCCTCATCTGAGAGAGTAAAAGTAAACTCTGCCTTAAAGCTTACAGGAAATATTGAGAAAAATTCATCCTTATCATCATAAACATACTGTGTCTTTGCAATTGCCGCCGCTCCGTCAACTGAAGCGCTTACTATTGTGTGCTCGCGAAGGTGCAGGAAACCATGGATGTGATTTCCAAGGGGATCGTTTAATGGGAAATGATAAGTCGCATCAGATACCTTAAGCACGCCGTTAGCCAATCTGTTTGGAAGGTATAAGGTTGGAAGACCATAAACCTCTGCAGATGCCTTGAGCTCTTCTACAGAAAGAGAAGCATCATATCTAAAGATTTCAATTCCGGCCTCTGTATCCTGCATACGAATCACATTGCTTCCAAGGAAAGGAGCTACTACTGCCTTATATTTTCCTGCTGTAAGCTCTATGACATCCTTGCCCTTATAGTCAACAATATTTGCCGAATAACTCATAAAAACACCTCCATGTGTATAAAACACTCAAATTTATATTTAGGTAAAATATATCATATCAAAATTGCTGTGTCTAGATATTTGATTACAGATATTATTGT
>JBJENB010000061.1:7035-9509 GCA_051879975.1 Wujia sp. | reverse complement strand
ACAGCATTAATCTGGTCAATTCTTCTTTCATATGATTCAAATAAAGCCATTTTATTGTTTCTCCTTTCTTTCCTACTCTTGTCTTGGATCGATAATCTTAACAGCGTCAGCTACACGACCATACTGACCCTTAGCCTTCTCCCAAGCTGTGTTAGGATCATCACCCTTCTTTATAAAATCAGTCATCTTTCCAAGAGAAACAAACTGATATCCGATTACTTCATTATCAGCATCAAGAGCAATACCTGTTACATAACCCTCTGCCATCTCAAGATAACGAACACCCTTCTCCTTTGTTGCATACATAGTACCAACCTGAGAACGAAGTCCCTTTCCAAGATCCTCAAGACCTGCACCAATTGCAAGACCATCATCAGAGAATGCACTCTGAGTACGACCATAAACGATCTGAAGGAATAATTCTCTCATTGCTGTATTAATAGCATCACAAACGAGGTCAGTATTGAGTGCCTCAAGAATTGTCTTTCCCTGGAGAACCTCAGCTGCCATAGCTGCTGAATGAGTCATACCGGAACATCCAATTGTCTCAACTAATGCTTCCTCAATAACACCCTCTTTTACGTTAAGTGAAAGCTTGCAGGCTCCCTGCTGTGGTGCACACCAGCCTACACCGTGTGTAAAACCGGAAATATCTTCAATCTTCTTTGAGTGAACCCACTTTCCTTCTTCTGGAATAGGAGCTGGCTCATGCTTTGCGCCCTTAGCTACAGGACACATGTTTTCAACTTCCTTAGTGTAAATCATTGTGAAACTCCTTTCAAATATATAATTATTACTTTCTTCGATGTTTTCTACTATGAAAAACATCATCGATTTATTTTCTCACAAAGAGACAAATTAGTCCATAGTTTTTTTGTTATTTTACAGCCTTCTTATCAGACTTCTTGTCTTCTTTCTTGTCTTCCTTCTTATCTTCTTTCTTATCGGTATCTTCCTCATCCTTCTCGATACCTGCTCCGGCCTTCTCAACCTCAGCTATGGCATTGATATGCATAGGAATTCTACAGTTCTTGTTGTTGCCGAATTCAACAATTACTGTTGTCTTGTCAACTATATCAAGAAGGGTTCCGTAGAAACCACCTGTAGTCATTATGCTGTCACCCGGCTCCATAGAATTATGAAGCTCCTCCTTCTGCTTCTGCTGTTTCTTCTGTGGTCTGATAAGCATGAAATACATTAATGCAAAGACAAATGCGAGATAAAGTATTATTGAGAATCCACCACCAACTGCACTTGATAAAAACATCTTTGTTTCCTCCTAATCAATTTTATTATTAAAGCCTTCCAATCTGCTTTTCTTATAATCAGCAAATCGATGTTCCTCTATGGCCTCCCTAATCTCATTCATCATATTATTATAAAAATATAAATTATGCAATACGCAAAATCTCATACCCAGCATTTCTTTTGCCTTGAGCAAATGCCTTACATAAGCTCTTGAATACCTCTGGCATGTTGGACAGCCACAGCCCTCTTCAATTGGTCTGTCATCCGTTTCGTATTGTGCATTAAACAGGTTAAGCTTGCCATGATTGGTGTACACATGTCCATGCCTTCCGTTTCTGGACGGATATACACAATCAAAGAAATCCACACCACGCTCTACCGCCTCAAGAATATTGGCTGGAGTCCCTACCCCCATTAAATATGTTGGTTTATCTTGTGGCAGATGTGGGACAACTGCCTCTATTATTTTATACATTTCCTCATGAGATTCCCCTACGGCAAGACCTCCGATTGCATAGCCATCCAAATCAAGCTCTGCAATTCTCTTTGCGTGCTCGATTCGTATATCCTCGAAGATTCCTCCCTGATTAATGCCAAATAGCATCTGTTGCTTATTGATAGTATCCTCAAGGCCATTTAATCTCTTCATTTCATCCTTACATCTGACCAGCCACCTGGTTGTTCTGTCCACAGACGGCTGAATATAATTCCTGTCAGCAGTTGAAGGCGGGCACTCGTCAAATGCCATGGCGATAGTGGATGCCAAATTGGACTGTATCTGCATACTCTCCTCAGGACCCATAAATATTTTCCTTCCATCTACATGAGAGTTAAAATATACGCCCTCCTCCTTAATCTTTCGAAGACCTGCCAGCGAAAAAACCTGAAATCCACCGGAGTCAGTCAAAATAGGCTTGTCCCATGACATGAATTTGTGGAGTCCACCCATCTGCTTAACAATTTTATCTCCCGGCCTTACATGCAGGTGGTAGGTATTGGAAAGCTGCACCTGTGTACCTATTCTCTCCAAGTCCTCTGTAGATACAGCACCCTTTATGGCTGCAATTGTTCCCACATTCATAAATACCGGTGTCTGTATTACTCCGTGAGGTGTCTTCAGTTCTCCCCTTTTGGCACTTCCGTCTCTAGTAATCAATTTATACATAATATATTTCTCTTTCTTCTACATTCTGCTACGCGCGCATCAGCGCGCTACATATTATTGC
>JBJENB010000061.1:0-6935 GCA_051879975.1 Wujia sp. | reverse complement strand
TTGTCACCAAACGTAGTTTGATGACCTACGCGCGCATCAGCGCGCTACATATTATTGCTTGTCACCAAACGTAGTTTGATGACCTACGCGCGCATCAGCGCGCTACATATTATATCATACTTTCAGAGGCATTAAAAGAATCAGTTGAATTTATATGCTTCAAACTATATAATAAACTCATCTATTTAATTTGAGGTTATGATATGTTTAGAGTATGGGGTAGAATAATTAAAGCAAATAAGCTCGTTGCAGATTATACTGCATGTATAGATGATTACACCTTAACCAGAACACAGAAGGTATACAAGGCTCTTGATGAAATATGCTACGAGCTTAATTTATCAAGGCCCATCTGGCTGCAGCTCAATAAAAAAGACTTTATCAGGTATTCAAGAACCAGATTCACTCAGGACAGCTTTATAGATGACATAGATTTTGACTATTTAGCTTTTCAGGTAATAGAAGAGGAGTACTAAAGTCAGTACTCCTCTTCTATTATCTATATGTATTTGTAAATGCAATGAATGCCAACCGTTTTGTCAACTATTCATCGTCCTCAGTCTCTATATTAGTTTCTTATTCCGAATCCTCATCATCTTCTGGCGCAAATTCCAGCTCTTCTGAATCATCTTCGGTTTCTTCAAACTCTTCTACATCTTCTGCTTCTACAAACTCGTCCATATCCTCCACTGTTTCTACATCCTCATCTGTATTTTCTTCTGCTTCTATAAACTCGTCCGTATCCTTCTCCGATTCTACATCCTCGTCTGTATTCTCTTCTGTTTCAGCTTCTTCCTCAGCCTGAGTAGCCGCTATTTCGTCATCATCCGAAAAATATGCCGAATAATCTGTATCATCCTCCGGCTCTTCATCAGACTCTATGGTTGTCTCATCCAAAACCTGCTTCATTTCCTCAAGATTGCCGTCCTTAAGGCTTCCAATTATCTTCGCTATCTCGTTCAACTCATCAATGACACTGTTAAGCTCATCAAGATTTGAGGAGCAAAGATCTGCTGATGACTGCGCATTTGCTGCAATCTCCTCACTGGCTGCCTGCTGATTAGCAAGACCGCTAATAATTGAGTTATTTGACTCATCCAGAGTTCCACTTAGCTTGTCAAGCTGCTGCATATCTCCATGAAGCTCATCTACAACTCCAGCAATACTATGGAAGGAACCATCAGCCGCCTCAATATATTTTGCCTGCTCTCCAACAGCATCCACACTTCGTCTAACCAACTCTGAGGTATGATTTGCAAGCTCCGTCACACCCTTCAAAATCTGTGTAATACTGTCAATGGAGCTTCTTGTATCATCTGCAAGCTTTCTAATTTCATCTGCAACCACGGCAAAGCCTCTACCCTGCTCCCCTGCTCTCGCAGCCTCGATGGAAGCATTAAGTGCAAGTAGATTTGTCTGGGTAGAAATCTGATATATAATCTGAGTAATTTCCTCTGCTGATACAATTTTCTCGCAAAGCTCTTCCGAAACCCTTGTAACATCCTCATTTGCCACATTGATATCATAAGATTTGCTCTTCAGACCCTCGATTATTTCAAGTCCCGACTTTACAGAATCAATTGCTCTCTCAGTGGAAGCCACTGTATTATCCTTAACATCGATAAGGTTATCAATGATATCCTGAATTTGCTGAGTCATTGTGGTAGATACCTCCATATTCTCAACATTTTCTGATACGCCCATTGAAATAGCATCGACAGATCTCGTAACCTTTTCTGTAGCTGACTGGAATACATCCAGCTTACTCTGAAGCTGTTCAATATGTGCATTACCGTTATCAACTACCTTAACCATATTTCCGGTTATTTCTTCCTGATATGCAATATGATATTCTATCTCCTGCTTGTCAGTTTCCTGCTCTCTAAGAGTAATCGAGCTTGCCTTGATAACACCGTAGGAAAAAATAATTACTAAAAGTAGAATTTCATACCATGGAACAGAATCAACCAATCCGTTGCTGACTGTATGCATAATTGTCTGAATCAGTATACCTATGCTTGATAAAATACAGGTAACATTGGTAAGAAGCGAATCCATATACACAATACACATACCAATGGACACAAATATCGGAACAGCATCGGCGTAATCAGATGATATAAACACACTTACCAAAACCAATACGGCAAATGCTGTGATAGAAGTAAATTTAGTAATCTCGCTTCTATCATTTATGATGTTAAAAACAATATTTCCCACTGCAAATACTGCAAACAATGCAACTAATAAGGCAAAGCAATCCTGCTCCTTATGGTTAATTATCATTATAACTATCTTTACTATGGCAAAGGCAGCCATAACCTTCACAGACATACTATTCTTTTTTGCCAGTCTCATACCGTTCATATCTTCACCTCATTTAATCTTATCAATCAAGTATACAACAAAATATGTAAATCTTAGGATATTATATCAAAAGCATTGGATAAAGTCTACCTTAACGAGGAGTTTTTTCTTGTACTTTTACTTTAAAAATGATAATGTATGTATTGTTATATTTACGACAAAGAGGTGCCTATGTTTAAGATAAATAATATTTCAAAAGCTTATGGCAAAAAGGTTGTGCTTAAGGATATTTCCTTTGAAGCCGACAAGGGACAGGCTATCGGTATTCTTGGTGTAAACGGTTCCGGTAAATCTACCCTTCTTTCCGAAATTGCCAAGAAATATGCCAATAATGACGAATTGGCAATCGGCTATGTTCCTCAGGAAAATCCGTTGTTTGATGAGCTAAAGCCTGTTGACAACATCCGCATGTGGACAAAACTTACCAAATCACAGATATTGGAGTGCTTAAATCAGCCTCCTCTGGCTGCCATGGGAATAACAGAGTTTCTGGATACTCCCGTCGCCAAAATGTCGGGTGGAATGAAAAAAAGAGTTTCTCTCGCGACTGTACTGATAAATCATCCTGATATTCTGCTTATGGATGAACCCTTTGCTGCCCTTGATTTACCGGCAAAGCAGGATATTCTTGGATACATGAATGATTTTCGCATGCAGGGGGGAACCATAATCATAGCCTCCCATGAAGAAGAAATTTTCAGATTTTGCAACAAGGTTTATCTGCTTAAAAATGGTGAATTATATGATACAGTTGCTTTAAGCAATAATGGTATCAGCTATATAGATATGTTAAGGAGCTAGTTATGAATACCTTCAGCTTATTCGGTCATCTTATTGTTGCCGATATTAAGAGAATAAAGAAATATATTGCTTCTATATTCATATCCATGTTCATTTTGCTTGGAATATGTCTGCTTGCAGGATTGGCGATTACCAAGTATGTTTATAAAGAGGATTCTTTAAAAAAAATATCCATTGCCTTCTACGTTCCTGACGATGGTGACAAAAAATACAACATGCTTGGCATTGGAATGCTCAGCGATATGAACAGTATGGAAAATGCCGCAATTCTCACTCAGGTTGACAGTATAGATGAAGGCTATCGCATGATTGATAATAATGCGGCAACATATTTTATAATAGTTCCGGAAAATTTTTTCAGTGGAATTATGGACAGTACAAATCCTCCAATAGAGATTGTAATGCGGGATAACACAAATGCAATGTCTTATATATCCAATGAATTATTTTTGTCCTATGCCTCCTATCTGGCAATAGCACAATCCGGAATATATAGTGCTTTGGACACAGTCAGAAAATATGGTCTGGACTATGAGACAGAAAAAATAATTCAGGATAAGGTCAACCTTATCTTTCTGGACAGAGCGCTAAACAAGGATGGGTATTGCGAGATCAAAAATGCTACTGACGAGGGAAGCTATACACTTGTCCAACATTATATCGCTTCTGCCCTGTTTTTCAGCCTGTGCCTTGTAGCCTTTGTTATGTCTCCTATGCTGATGGGCCGAAACCACGGAATGACAAATCAGCTTGAAATAATGGGAATACGAAAGTCTCATATTTTTATATCCAATTACATAAGCAGCTTTATCAGCATTTACATGGTATTTGTTCCATGTTTAATTGGAATTTGTATAGTGACCAAGAGCTTTCATTTTACAGGTTTATTGTCCGGAATTCCCGCTATTTTGGGAATTGCTTTAATCATTGCCTTGATTACTACCCTATCAGGCAATGTATTTACGGCAAATATCGTTATTTTAGTTGCGACCATAGTCTTTGCGTATATAGGTGGAGGAATATTACCACATGCAATGACACCTGAAATAATTAAAAATATTTCCGAGTTTTTACCCGGACAATACATTATAAAAGGTCTGTCCTTTGCTTTGTTTGGTTAATAAAAAGGGAGAAAAAATGAAAATATTAAACAAATTATGTGTCTTTACCAAAAGAATACTGTTACATCGCCTATATATACTAATGCTTGCAGTTATCATTATATTAACAGCAGTATACAGATTGCTTCCTGAAAAAAATCGTTCTACAGATATTAAGGTTGCATTGTATTTTCAGGAGGATAACGCTTATACAAGGCAGCTGTTACAGGAAATAGAAAGTGAAAACTCAGTATACAGCTTTTACACCGCTGAGTCCGAAAAAGGTTTAATAGATGACGTGAAATCAGGCAAAGCCGAGTGTGGTTATGTAATTCCTGTTGGCTTTTTTGAGGACTATATTCATGGACATTCTGAAGAGAACCCTTTACTCCAATACATCATTCCTTCTTCAACCCTTCATTATTCTATAAATGAAACCTTTTTCAGCAATATTTTAGAGGTAACCGCCTCCAAGATACTTGTCGAGGGAGTCGATATTCCGGAATACAACGAGGAGCTTGAAGAATTGCTGTATGAATATATACACAGTGACTCTGTATTTACTCTCACCACTCCTCTAACAGGAGAATTCACCTTTGATGATATGGTTTACAAGCTTGATATACCGGTATACGAAATATCAATACTTCTGATCCTGTTCTCAGCTTTATTGGGATTACTCATGTTCTATCGGGACAAGGAAAAGGGTATGTATGATGCCTTACCAATGACAGAGCTTTTACAAAACAAAGTAATTTCAATTGCAACAGCAATAATTCCCCTTGGTATTGCCGGTTGTTTCAGTGTGATATTATTAAACGGTTTATCCTTAAAACTTGTTAAGCTTGCGCTTACAGCAATAATGATTTTTATTGTAGTTTTGATTTCAAGTGCATTAATAAGAAAAAGCACCGTTTTAGTAAAGGTGCTTCCACTTTTAACATTTATTTCAACGATAATTCTTTTTGTATCAACACTTATGTAATGGGTGTCAGCCGAATATTTCATCATATATTTCAAGCCTTGCTCTGGCACCTGTTGCTTCTGTAATCTCAGACAGCACCCTGTCACATATCTCAGTGGGTATCCTTACCCTGATAAGCACATCCGCCTCAAAGCTGGTATCTCCGGTGTCAATTCCATTGTTGCCGAGTATATATTGAAGCTTCCCCATATCGGTATAGCTTGTTCTGATGTGTACAGGCTTCAGGGGTTGCATAAGCTTCGTTTCACAGTATTTAAGTGCTTCCTTACTGGCATCTGTATACGCCCTTACAAGTCCCCCTGTTCCCAGCAGGGTTCCACCAAAATATCTTGTAACCACGATACAAATATTGTGTATTCCCGAACCATTTATGACCTCCAGTATTGGTTTGCCCGCCGTTCCCTGAGGCTCACCGTCATCGGAAAATCTAAGAGTTGGCATACCTGCACCAATCGAAAATGCAAAACAGTTATGTCTTGCAGCATAATGCTTTTTCCGTATGCTTTCGATAAAGGCATATGCCTCCTCCTCTGTAGATACCGGCTGAATCTGAGCTATAAATCGTGATTTTTTTTCGACGATTTCTCCCTCAGCTCCCTTTATAAGATTAATGTAGCTATCAGACATATTTATCTCCTAAGAGCAGCCTATTGATTGCTTCCGTCAAGAAGCTTCTTTAACTCACTCATAAATGTATTGACATCTTTAAACTCTCTGTATACAGATGCAAATCTGACATAGGCAACCTGATCCAGCTCCTTAAGCTCATCCATTACGATTTCACCGATCTGGGTGCTCTCGATTTCCTTAACCTCCAGATTAAATATCTTATTCTCGATTTCATCTACGCATTTTTCAATATCATCTGCTGAAACAGGTCTCTTGTGACAGGATTTTACAACACCTGACATTATCTTAGACCTGTCGTAGGTCTCTCTGTTTTTATCCTTCTTAATAACAATAAGCGGAATTGACTCAACCTTTTCATAGGTTGTGAATCTCTTTCCACACTCATCGCACTGTCTTCTCCTTCTTATAGCCTGATTCTCATCAGCAGGTCTTGAATCAATTACTCTTGTATTATCATCACCACAAAATGGACATCTCATAATGCTTAGTATCCTCCGTTAATTAAAATATACTCTGCAGGATATATTTAACACTTATCCCTATCGCAGATTTTCCTGATATCACAGGCATCTATATCCACCAGCACAATATCAGGTCCGATTTTGACTATATTACAAAATTTGATATAGTACTCCGTACACGAACCGAAGCAGGAAAAAAGCTTTCCCGGTCCGGGTACTATTATAGCAATTATTTTGCCTGTTTCGCAATCAAATTCTACATCTGCCACAAAGCCAAGCCTCCTGCAATCCTTGCAGTTAATAACCTCTCGTTCCCTAAGCTCTAAAAAACGCATAGCAGATACCTTTTTATTTTATATATATTCAGGTTTTTATCTTATGTCACCCATAAAGAATATAGCAATTGTTCCCGGACCGGAATGTGCACCTATTGTAGGTGTAACTCCGCTGATAATCAATTCCTTAGGATTATATTGCTCCCGAATCAAATCGCATACATAGTTGGCATCATCCTCTACATCCGCGTGGCATACTATAATAAGCTCCTGCTTGTCTCTGTAGCTTCCCATGGCATTACCCATTTCCTTGACC
>JBJENB010000060.1:0-2426 GCA_051879975.1 Wujia sp. | reverse complement strand
ATATTTCTCATTGATTGCATTCAAATATGCCCTTCCATCATAGGTTATAACATCCACATTTTCAGGTAATTCAAAATATTCAACGGCAAGGTCTGTTATTTTTTCATCTATCTCAACCCCGGATATATCTACATTATCAAAATATCTTGTACATTGCGTTGCATAGGTTCCGGTGCCATTTCCCAATACCAATATTTTTATTTCATCCTTATCTTTTATTCCAGCCATAAAAGGGGCTGCCATGGCATAATCATAGTACATTCCCGTCATCCCCTTCTCCTTTTTATATACCGACTGAACTCCAAACAAAACATTTGTTGACAATACCACCTCGTCACCATCCTCATAAACCTGAAGATAGTTGTAAATTGACTCTCCCTCATAGGTCAAATCATCCTGCCAAAAAGCAAAACTGTTATCATGTCCCATAAGAACACATATAAGGAATAAAACAATACTAACCGGAAGCTTTCGAACCTTTAAAAGCTTTACATTACCACTTAAAAAATATATGATTGCAAGCAAAAGCAGAATTCCGGCAAATATAAGAAATGTTATGGATGTTCCCACTGTCGGAATGCTGACAAAGGTTGGCACAAATGTACCGATTATGCTGCCTATTGTATTTGAAGCGTTCAAATTTCCAACCAGCTTGCCATTGTCATCGAGATTATCTACAGTATATTTAACAAGAGAGGGTGTAACCGTACCAAGCAAAAATAAAGGAAAAACAAATATCACCATGCATGCTGCGAAACCGGCTATAATAAGAAAATTGCTATTGACCGTAAAAATCAGAAGGGCAGAAATACCAATAATGATATACTTTCCCAGCACGGGTATAAGTGCAATCCAGATAGCAGCAATAATTATACGTCCATACAGCTTATCCGGGTCCGGATTCTTGTCAGCACTTCTTCCACCATAAATATTTCCAAGAGCCATTGCAATCATAATGGTTCCTATAATAATAGTCCATACAATCTGAGAAGAGCTAAAATAAGGAGCCATAAGTCTGCTGGCACCAAGCTCCACCGCCATAACTGACATTCCGGAAAAGAATTCCGTCAGATACAAATAAAATCTGTTTTTTAATATTGGTCTTTTTTCTTTCACGCTTTTTCCCTTTCGTTCTTCATTAAAACACTTTTCTATTGGATTACATTTTCCCAAAAGTCATCAGATACAACCGGACCGCCACACACAGCATCATTACACCTTACACAATACTTGTCACCACAGTGGGTAATATGAGAATTACTCTTAATTAATGCGCTGCATATCTTCACAATATCAGCTGCCTTGAAGCATATCCATTCACTATTTGCCACCTTAACCTTTTTTGCAAAGCTGCTCAATTCATTACTAAAATTATCAAAGCCCTCTGAACAGCCACCTGCAAATACCGGTATAACATTATTTTCCTTATTATATGACCAGCGAATAAATGGTACTCTTCCTGCAACCTGTTCCGCATAATGAATAATGGTTGCAGCCTTTAGGCCTACACCCATCAATAGGACATAACCACCGTCGTCACACAATTGTCTTAATGGAGCATACACATCATTATTTGTTTGGCAACTCACAAGCCTTAGTGCTAAACTACCTAATGCCGTAAAAGAATTCAAAGGGTGATTTCCTCTTACACTTTCCTCCCGCTCAAGTACATGCTTTGCAAATACTCCCATATCTTCAACGGATATTTCCTTACTAGTTACATCAAAAGGCTCTGTATTGACATAAGACTTCTCAAAAAAATAAGAATAATCACCGACTCCATTTCGCTCAGGCATATATTTTCTTACCGGTTTTGCCTCATACATATCTGAAAATGTGGGTACCATTATGGTGCATTTCTGATTCAAAAATGCATTGACAATACCCTGTATTCCACATTTTATTTCTGTCCCAAAGGATTGCAGCGAAGAATGTATACATACCTCTGAACCTTCTATTCCCAGTGTATTAATCGCTTTGACAAAATCTGATGTATCCAATTGTCTTATTTCCATAATCGCTTATCTCACTCTAATTGCTAAATTTCTTTACACAATTTCTATGCATAATATTATCTATCATCTTACCCA
Organism: Wujia sp.; assembly: GCA_051879975.1. Lineage (GTDB taxonomy): Bacteria > Bacillota > Clostridia > Lachnospirales > Lachnospiraceae > Coprococcus_C. Next base: position 336 of record JBJENB010000060.1, on the reverse strand, counting down.
CATTTTCAACTAGGATATATCAAAGAGCTTCGCTTGCGAAACTCTTGCGCCCGAGCGCGTGTTGCGATAGCAGCAATCTTCCCATCGCGCGAGTGCGCATCCTTAGCGGAGCGTTTTTATATCATAGAAGTGCAAAGCACTTTCCTATGATATAAAAAAAAGCCACTTCTGAAATTATATCAGAAATGGCATTATATATTCTTATTTCAATCAAACCATGTACCTTCAGAACTTCACACAAAGATTATAACCCTTAACAGCTTCTCTGACTACTGACTTCCTCCCGTTTTTGTAAAAACCTATAAAGGATAAGCCCTCGACCTATTAGTATCTGTC
>JBJENB010000059.1:0-40067 GCA_051879975.1 Wujia sp. | reverse complement strand
ATTATTAAAACCACAGGATATAACTACATTGTCAGTTCTTCCATATAAATCTTCACAAAGAGATGTTCTTGAACCATGATGAGGAAGCTTGATAATATCATAATCCACAATCGATAGCATATGTCTGTTATCTTTCATCATATACTCCAGAGCAGCCGTATCCATATCACCTGTAAACAATACCTTTACCATATCTGATTCATAGCTTAATGCCATGGACAAGGCATTTTTGTCCTCCGATTCAAACCCTTCATCCGGGTGAACACAGGTTATTGTGAAGCTTCCGTCCGTTACCATGTCTCCTGCACTAAGATAGCATACATTAACCTCCTGTTTATTTATCATAAGCATCAACCCTGACGAGTCAGCGTTCCTATCCGATAAATAGTTATTTCCGTATGATGAATCAGCATACATGTCTAATATGTCAACATTCCCATCCAACGATTCAACATATCTGTCCGAAAGGACAATATTGCTTACCTCCACTCCATTCTCCTCAAGATTATCCATCAAACCGCTGATATGGTCTAGATCATCATGGGATACAAACCAATAATCTATATGGTCAATTCCCAGATATTTTATAGTTGGCTCCATATTATATGTCCACACCTGATCAATGGAGGAGGAGCCACCATCTATCATCATGGTAGTTCCATTTTTACTTCTGATTAGGATTCCATCTCCCTGACCCACATCCATAAAAACGATTATTTCTTTTTTATTGCCATAATGTACAACAGCCATGCCGGATATAAACAGTAAAATCCATAAAACAGCTCCAAGCTCAGCAAATCTTCTCCATCCCTTCACAGAAAACCAAAGCGAAAAATGCTTATACAGAAATAATCTTATCTGTTCTGATGTTTTAGAATAAAATAAAGAAAACAAACCCAGAAGCATAAGATAATACAGCACAATCTCAAGCTCAGTAAGATGACCTACTGTTATACAGGAGAAGCTAATGCCTTTTAAAACTCTGCAAAGCTTTACAATAAGCTCAAGAATTATACATCCCGGTCGGATAATTGCAGCAGCTACGCGACCAGTAAATTCAGCAACCAAGCCCGTAGATAAGCCCGCAGTCAAGCCCATAACCAAGCCCATAACCACTACATCAAATAACACAGCCACCATTCCTAGACCCAGGATTATAGACATAATTGGCACCACCAGCAGATTTACCAGGAAGGAAAATGGATATACCTCATAATACATATTTACCACCACCGGAAGCATGACAAGCTGAAGGCAAGTTTGTACAAGCATAGCCTGTATGACATTATACATAAGCTTACTCCGTCTTTTGAGTTGCTTTCCGCTTTTTGACCTGCTAAAGCTTCGTATCAAACTAGTGCTTACAGCTATGGCAAATATTGCAGTAAAGCTTAGCTGCATACCACCATCATTTAGTCTGTAGGGTTCCACCAAAAGCATCAGTATTAGCGACAAGGCTCCCGCAGTCAATAAATCGTAATTCCTTCCCACCACACGACCAAGCCAAAGAAGAAAGAGCATAAGAAGTGCCCTTATTGTTGAATTGCCCAAGCCTGTTATACAGCCATAGAATAACGCAAATACCATTCCGACAGCCTGTGACAGGTATATATGAATACCTAATTTTGAGAGTATGAAGGAAACCATTCCACCAATTAAGGTGATATGTAATGAGGAAATGGCAAGTATATGTGAGATTCCTCCGATTCTGAATGTATCCTTTATCTCCTCGGACAATCCTCCCCTGTCTCCTGTAAGAAGACTCCTGTACAGCTCCTCTGCTGCCCCATCCGATATATCCCCAATTACCTGTGACAACCTTTCCCTCAGCTGCTTTAGCTTACCCTTTATCCTTAGAAAAGCCATAGATAATCCATCATTTTTAACCTTTTCGGCCCCGGAAACAATCCCCCTATACAAGACAAAATCTATTCCCTTGGCCTTATAGTATTGACATAGGTCGAAGCCTCCAAGGTTATTCGCATGGGGCAGATATGACAGTTCACCACTAACTTCTACAGCAGTACCCAAATCCACACCTGAATATCCGATATCCTTGACATAAACCAAAACCGAATACCTATCTGTATGTATATGGTCACTGCATTTTGTATTTTCCACCCTTACCACCAAGGTATATCCTGAATCAGAGGCTTCCTTATCCGTTACTATTCCTTCTATAATTACATCCGCACCTTCAACTGCATTTCCGCCAAGGGTTTCAACAGCATATCCATCGCAGTCCTTACATACACTTATTCCCCTGTCAGTTATACATTTCTCGATTGTAAATGTTATATCTCTGTAAGAAGTGTATTGCCATCCAAATATCAACATTACGAGCATTATAATTGGCTGACCATACAATTCATGCAGCCTTCGTATTCCGGAAAGATGACTATTTAATTTACTGTCATTCTTAGTATTTGGCTGCATAGGGCTGTGAAGCGACCTACATATCACGTAAAAAAACGCACAAAAGACAGGCACAGCTAAAACTATGCCTGTCTGAATAGCTCCTGTGCTACCTAAATAAGCCACCTCTCCAAGTGCAAACCCGGCAACGGCACAGAATAATGGTCTATTCATTTTTCTCCTATCTCAAACTATTCTACAATATCTACATTCATAAACAGCGGGATTGAAATATCATATTTTCCCATATAAAGGTTGTCACCTGATTCAAAGGACAGCTTTACAGAATCTATACCGGATATCGACACCAATGAATTGACAACCGAATAAAGCACTACCTCACTTTTAACACCATTAATTGATTTTTTAAAGTTATCACTTAACTGTAGATAACACACTCCCGAATTAATAGATAAATTTTCCACCTTTGTTCCCTTTGGCAAGGCTCCCATATTTACAAGCTCTTCAATAACCTGTTCCGGTATTGAGATATCAATCTGATTTTTAAAGGTGTAATACGAGGATGTAAGCTTTTCTCCACTCTCGTCGGCATAATACAATCTTAAGGTTGTGGTATTGAGTTCCATTTCCGAATCATATCCATAAAAGAAAAAGGAATTTCTGTTATACCTATTTTCTGATAAACTCACACCTTCCTGGTCTGAAACCTCAATTATGATATTCTTGATATCATTTATTTGAAGCAGAGTTTGTACTACTGCTGCCTTGGTAAGCAATTCATACTCATCTGAACACTCACCTGTTCTTTGAAATTCCAGCGAAAGCTCTCCATCTTCTGATATCATATAGGTTTTATATTCCATTCCGTTATCTATATTCTCTGCCAAAATGGACATAACCTCTTCAACGGATGCATTTACAGAATCCGGCTGTTTTAACTGATATTTTTCCTCCCTGCAAAGCACTTCATTTCCCTGAGGATAATAAATGCATATCAAGCTTTCCCCCGGACTGTACGAAAGCACCGTTTTTTCTTCTTTCTTTCCGCAAGCAGCCAGGGACATAACCAGGGCTATAGATAATATTATTGTAACGAACTTCTTCATATCTCTAATTCTCCGAATACTTAAGTGGCACCTTAATGGTAAATGTCGTTCCTTCTCCTGATTCGCTATAGAGCTTTATGGTTCCCTTATGCATTAGAATAACATTTTTGGTAATGGCCAGTCCCAGTCCGGTTCCTCCGGTATCCCTGCTTCTTGCCTTGTCCACTCTATAAAATCTTTCAAACACCTGATCCTTGCAATCATCAGGTATACCCACGCCGGAATCGGCAACCTTAACATGGAAATTCTTATGGTCGGCATTGAGTGTTACCTTAATCCATCCATTGTCCACATTATACTTTACAGCATTTTCAATTATATTCGTCAATGCCAGGCTCATCTTAACTTCATCTACTTGGGCAATTACCTCTCGATAGCTCTCATAGTTTATCTCGATTCCTCTCGTCTGGGCAATAGGGGCAACCCTCCTTAAAATAATCTCAAGCAGGGCATTGATATCTACCTCTTCAATATTCATTTCCGCAGATTGCTTGTCCATCTTAACAAGGGTCAGCAAATCATTGATAATCTTTGTTTCTCTGTCAATCTCTGCTACAATATCAGTCATGAATTCCTTGTACATGTCAAGATCCGCTTCCTCATTCTGTACCAATGAATCAGCCAATACTTTCATCGAGGTAATAGGTGTTTTAAGCTCATGAGAGACATTTGACACAAATTCCTGCCTAGTGGAGTCGATGACCTTCAATTTTTCTATAGAAGCATTGTACTTCTCAGTCATGGTTCTAAATTCCTTGAAGCCCTTCTCCGGTATAGGATTGTCAAAATGACCATCTCCTGCAATTTCCATCTGCTTATTGATAAACTTTATTCCTCTTACACTGGCACCACTCACTATAAGTGCAGTGATCACACAAAGCAGAATTATCAATGCATATATTACAACATTGCTCTGGGAGAGCTGTCTGTCAATATTCTTAATCCCCGCTGTTGAGGCAATTATGATTATAACTCCACTGTTTCCATCATCCTGTTTAATGGATTTCATATATTGGATAAAACCATCATTTTCCTTCACGAGTGCCTTTGTGCCATTCATGGTTTTGATTACATCCTCATTTATGATATAGGAGTTCTCACACTCGGTAAAGGTGTCCTTAATAACTCGATAATTTTTATCCACAACCAGTACACGTCCCGAGAAAAATGTTGCAATCGTATCAATGTCCGTACTTAAATTTTTGATGCCATATATATTAAAATCATTTCTGATAAGCTCATGGGTAAGTATCTCGCACTGCATCTCAACATTGTCTATAAGCTCTTCCTTATATTTATTCTGATACATTTTCCCCGATGCCTTAGAGTATACGATCAGCACAAGTGCACTTACCAGAATAATCATCAAGGTTATAAAGCCCCTGAGACTTACCTCAAAGCCACTAAGCTTTTTTAGCTTCATAATTTGGTGTTCCTTTTCTTTTTAAATCTGTGATAATAATACCATATTAAGCTTATACCTTCAAGCAAAAGGAGCGCAGCATCGGGGAATAAGCCTTGTATATACAACCATTTATTGATAAAATATACATATAGATTTTTTATATATTTCAGAATATAAGGAGGGTATTTTATGGATATCAGCAAGCTTCCCAAAATTGATTTACACTGTCATCTGGACGGTTCCTTCAGCACTGCCTATGTGCGCAATACCCTTCATCCGGAGCAGTCCGACGAGGAGCTTTTAAACATGCTTCAGGCTCCTGAGCTTTGCTATGACCTGGCAGAATACCTGACACGTTTTGATATTCCAATAAGCTGTCTTGACTCCAGAGAGCATATTACGGCGGGAGTATTAGATGTTTTAACCGGCGCAGCAGCGGAAAATGTACTCTATATGGAGCTTCGTTTTGCCCCTACCTGTAGTCTGAATTCAAGCCTAACCTATAAAGATATATACGAGGCTGCCATAGAAGGTTGCCGTATAGGAAAGGAAAAGCTTGGCATTGATTCTAATATTATTGCATGCGCCATGCGACATCACTCTATTGAACAAAATCTTGCAGTTTTGAAAAATGCACGGGAATTTCTGGGGAGTGGTCTATGTGCCTTAGACCTTGCCGGGGATGAGGCAGCATTTCCAAACAAAGGCTTTGACTATCTGTTTACAGAAGCTGTAAGAATAGGTATGCCTTTTACCATTCATTCAGGTGAATGTCATAGCGTGGAAAATGTAAAATATGCCTTAGATTCCGGTGCAAGTCGTGTAGGACATGGAATCGCTTTGGTGAAAGCGCCGGAGCTATTATCGGATTGTCGCAGAAAAGGACTAGGTCTTGAGCTTTGCCCAACCTCTAACTTTCAGACAAGAGCCGTAGCACCGGAGGAACCTTATCCTCTCAGATACTTCCTTGACAATCATCTGCTTGCAACGGTGAATACGGACAACCGAACCGTAAGCAACACAACTATAACAAAGGAATTGGAAACCGTTTGTGAAAAACATGGAATTCACGAAGAAGATTTACTTACACTGTACCAAAACAGTGTAGAAATCTCCTTCGCGGATGATAATATAAAGAACGAATTACTAACAGCAATCAACCATTACTCATGGAAATAATAACCAACACCCCACTTGGTGTGTATGTATTTCGGATCAGCAGGAGTAGTTTCAATCTTCTCTCTGAGACGTCTTACATGCACATCAACTGTTCTGGCATCTCCCGGATAGGAAGCTCCCCAGATGGTCTTCAAAAGCTGTTCTCTCGAATATACCTTGTTCGGATTCGATACAAGCAGATAGACCAGATCAAATTCCTTGGCAGTGAGATTGACCTCCTTGCCCTCAATATATACTCTTCTTCCATCTACATCTATCTTAAGTCCCTTAGTCTCAATAGTCTTTGAATCCGGCTTATCAGAGGTATTCTTTCCGTTTCTTCTAAAAATAGCCTTAATTCTTGCCTTTACCTCAAGTATATTAAATGGCTTCGTTATATAATCGTCCGCACCATACTCAAGACCAAGTATTTTATCCATATCCTCGCCCTTGGCAGTAAGCATAATGATTGGCACATCTGAAAATTCCCTAATCATTTGACAAACCTCAAGACCCGTATGTCCCGGAAGCATTATATCCAACAATATCATATCATAGTTATTTAGCTTCGCCTTCTCATATGCCTCTTCACCATCATAGGCAACATCAACAATCATGTCATCCTGTTCCAGACTGAATTTTATTCCCTTTACAATTGATTTTTCATCATCAACTACTAAGATTTTTTTCATTTTAAGCACCTCAATCTACAACTATATATTCCTTTATGTTATTAAATGTAGCTTCTTTTATTCCACTGACATTACAGATATCTTCAATACGCTCAAAAGCACCATGCTCTTCCCTATATGTAACTATTGCCTTAGCTCTTGTCTCTCCAATGCCAGGCAACGTCATCAACAAAGCTTCATCCGCTGTATTGATGTTAATCTTACCCTTGTCCTGCCGGGAGCTATCACCTTCTCCATATAATGACGCCATGTCTCCGGTCAACTCCTCCTCATATGGAAAATAAATCCGCTCGCCGTCAGCTATCTCCTGAGCCAGATTGACGTAGAAGCAGGCTGCACCTTCATCAAATCCTCCCGCCGCGTCAAGTGCTTCCTGTTTGATTGCCCCCGGCTTAAGATAGTACACTCCCGGCTCAACAACAGCACCACATACATATACCGCCCATAAATCCTTATCCTCATCCAAAGAGATAGCGGTGGTTTCCTGCTCCGAAGCAGCGGTGGTTATCTCCTGATTTGAAGATATATCAGACTGTTCAATAATCTCCGCCTTTCTCCCACAGGAACCAAGAAAAAAAGCAATACACATCAATACACAAAATAAAAATTTTAAACTACGCATAAGAAATACCTCTCATTCAAAAGTATTTCATAATGCTCAACAAACACAGAATTATTGTACCTAACTTGGAGCAATATTACAATAGCTTAATTAAATTCTTCATTCCCATTTGAACAATATGAAACCGGCAATTGAAATCAGGATTCCCACCAGCTTCTTCCAATCAAAGTTGACCTTCTCAACTCCAAACCATCCAAAAAGCTCTATCAGGTAGGCAACTATAAGCTGAGATATTACAATAATGAGCACAGCCTTTGCCGGTCCAAGATTCTCCATACTTTTTATTACAGTCCATGTGATAAAAGCACCAAACACTCCTCCCAACAGCATGTATTTATGCTCTATCTGAACAAGAGATGCGATTGATGCCTTTTCTCTTTCTAAAACAAACCACAACAATATTGCAACTATAAATCCCGAAAGTGCAACCCATGCTGACGCCAGCCAGGTTGAGGTCTGCTTTGTAACTCCTGTATTAAATACTCCCTGAACACTCATAAGTGCACCTGAGATAAGTGCAATCACCAATCCCCACATACTATTTCTCCTTTAAATTTTTAATTAGTATGTGTTGTTCAGCAAAGTTTATACTTTCTTGAGTAAAGAGTTTCACTTGAAAACGCCCTTACCCAGTGTTCGCTGCACCGATTAGAACAACGGTTCACGGAGAATTGCCGTTCCGATACCCTTCTCAGTAAAGCACTCAAGAAGCAGACAATGCTCCACTCTTCCATCGAGCATATGTACCCTTGAAACGCCATTTTTCATTGCCTCAATACAATTGGTAAGCTTTGGAAGCATTCCCCCACCTACAACTCCATTGTCAATAAATTCCTGTGCCTCATTTATCGTCATCTCCGATATGAGTGTTGACTTATCTGTAGGATCTACGAAAACACCTTCAATATCTGTTAAGAATACCAGCTTCTCAGCTTTAACAGCCGTAGCGATGGCACATGCCGCATCATCTGCATTTATGTTATAGCCATGATTGTCCTCTAAGCCGAGACCGATTGGCGCAATTACAGGAATAAAATCATTGTCTATAAGAGTGTCAAGAATACTGCTGTCTGAGGAAACAACCTCACCTACGTATCCGATATCCTTTCCACCACTTAATTTCTTCTTAGTTCTAAGTAAGCCTGCATCCTTTCCGCTAAGACCCACCGCTTTAAGTCCAAGCTGTTGCATCATAGCCACAAGGCTCTTGTTTACCTTGGAAAGAACCATCTCTGCCACCTCCAGCGTTTCCTCATCAGTGACACGAAGTCCGTTGATAAATTCAGACTCCTTGCCAATTTTCTTTAACCATGCGCTTATTTCCTTTCCACCGCCATGCACGATAATCGGCTCAAGTCCTACAAGCTTAAGAAGTGCAACATCCCTTATTACATTATATTTCAAATTCTCATCTATCATGGCACTTCCGCCATACTTGACAACTATCTTCTTTCCGTTAAACTTCTGAATATATGGCAATGCCTCTATAAGTGTCTGCGCCTTTGTGAGCATCAAATCCATTGAATCATTATTTACCATTATTTTTTCCCTTTCTATGAACGATAATCCGCATTTATTTTAACATAATCAAAGGTGAGATCACAGCCCCAGGCTGTTGCATTTTCATCACCCATTTTTACATCAACCAGGAATCTGACCTCTTTTTCTCCCAGAAGCTCACTTGCCTCTTCTTCAGAGTAGTCAACACCCATTCCATCCTTATAAATGAGCATGCTCTTGGTAGCTCCCTGGTAGTAAAGCTCCATATGATCCGGGTCAAACTGTGCTCCGGAATAACCAAGCGCACATAAAATTCTTCCCCAGTTTGCATCCCTTCCGAAAACCGCTGCCTTGGTAAGGGATGAGCATATTACGGATTTTGCAAGAGTTCTGGCACTTTCCTTTGTATCCGCATTGATGACCTTACACTCAATCAGAGCATTGGCACCTTCACCATCTCCGGCAAGACGCTTAGCCTGTGTTTCATTTATATAATGAAGTGCTTCCTTGAACTCCTCATATTCAGCTGTTCCCTCAACTATCTCCGGATTCTCCGCCATACCATTTGCCATGATAATCAGGGTATCATTTGTAGAGGTATCTCCGTCCACAGAAATCATGTTATAGGTATCTACCACATCCTCCTTCAAAAGCTTTGTCAGAGTTTCCTTGCCAATATTGGCGTCCGTAGTCACATATCCAAGCATTGTACACATATTTGGATGTATCATACCTGAGCCCTTCGCCATAGAGCCAAGAGTAACCGTCTTACCTCCTATCTCTATCTCAACTGCCAGCTCCTTGTTCACTGTATCAGTGGTCATTATTGCCTTCGAAGCATCTGTTCCGGCCTGACGGTCATGTGACTTTGCCTCTGCAAGCTTGTGAACACCTGCCTTTACCCTATCTATAGGAAGCTGTGCACCAATTACACCTGTTGAACCCACCAGAACTGCATTTTCAGGGATACCGAGAACCTTTGCGGCTTCCTTAGCCGTCTCCTCACAATATGCCATTCCCTCCTTGCCGGTACCTGCATTTGCTATACCGGTATTGACAATAACCGCCTGTCCAAAAGGTGAATGATCAACGATTTCCTTATCCCATTTTACCGGTGCCGCCTTTACCAGGTTAGAAGTAAATGTTGCGGCAAGTACACATGGCTTCTCAGAATAAACAATTGCCATGTCCTTCCTGTTCTGATACTTTATTCCTGCCTCAATACCTGCTGCCTGAAAACCAATCGGTGCATTAACACCGCCATCAATTATCTTCATATCATCTGTCCTTTCTATTTCCAAATATTATACGCAATTGAAATATATGCTTCGAGCTATTCTACATAATACATATTATCCCACGCGTACATTGTTTGCACTTCAACAAAGCTATCGTATATTATTTATTACTATGGAAACATTGGCGGCATCATAAGACCCTCTGTCTCCGGAAGTCCCATAATCAGGTTCATGTTTTGAACTGCCTGACCGGCTGCTCCCTTCACCAGATTATCCATGGCACCCATCACGATTACGCGGTTTGTTCTATGATCCACCACGAAATTCACATCCACATAGTTGCTGCCCTCAACCCATCTTGTCTCAGGACATACACCCTTGTTAAGAACCCTTACAAAGGTTTCCTTACCATAATATTTATCATATACAGCCTTTACTGCTTCATAGTCAACATCCTTTGTCAGCGTTGCATAGGCTGTTACAAGAATACCTCTGTTCATAGGAACGAGATGAGGGGTAAAGTTGATTGTAAGAGGATTTCCGTCATAGGCATATCCAAGCTGCTCCTCTATCTCAGGAGTGTGTCTGTGGGTTGATACCCCGTATGCCTTGATGCTCTCGTTTACCTCACAGAAAAGGTTTGCCACCTTGGCACCTCTGCCGGCTCCGGAGGTTCCTGACTTTGCATCAACTATTATTGTGTTTACATCCACAAGTCTCTCCTTGACCAATGGATATAACGAAAGGATGGAACAGGTTGTATAGCAGCCGGGATTTGCAATCAGTCTTGCTCCCTTTATATCCTCTCTGTTAATCTCGCAGAGGCCATATACCGCCTCCGGTATAAACTCAGGGCTCTTGTGCTCTATTCCGTACCATTTCTCATAGGTAGCAACATCCTTAATTCTGAAATCTGCCGACAAGTCAACTATCTTTGTCTTAGACAGGATATCCTCATTTACAAGGGATGCGCAAAGTCCCTGTGGAGTAGCCGTAAATATCACATCCGCCATTTCGCTGAGCTCTTCCATATTGTCATCCATGCACTTAGCATCCACTATCTGAAACATATTGCCATAAACATCTGAATATTTCTTATCTATGTAGCTCCTGGAACCATACCATACAATCTCTGCATCCTTGTGAGCTAAAAGCAGTCTTACAAGCTCCTGTCCTGCATATCCTGTAGAACCGATAATACCAACCTTAACCATCTTTGTCATCCTTTCTTTTTGCTGCATACCACGATACTAACAAATGTATCATTTTTCTATTCATTATTTAACTATCCCCGATTATACAACCAGTATTTTGATTATGCAATATGATATTTAATTATTTTTGAATATTCTTTAATATTATACATAAAATTTCATATTATATTCATTTTTTATGCATTTAAATATAATCTGATGAATAAACAAAATCCGCTATTCTACTTTGTTTTAGATTATTTTTTACAATTTGCAAAATACAAATGGAATATGCAAGAGATTAGTGATATAATTCTGGTATATTATGTTTATTAAGGAGATATCCATGCCAGTATTTGATTTTTCAAAAACTGAGGGTGATAAGTCTACTGCAGTATGTACTTATACAACCTTTCAGGCAACCAATACAGAGAATTCCATAGAGGAACCCATTCTCATTTTAGCAGCGGAGACCGGGGCTCTTGCCCATCATGTCAACGGAATGTTTATAAATCCAATCAAAAGAACCAGCTTTGAATACGGTGAGCCAAAAGCCTCTGCTGATATCATTAAAATTGATTCAAGATTTGTAAGCCTGTTAAAATGGCTTGGTGAGAATCACATCAAGGTTCGACTTTCAGGCGGATACACAGCAGAGGGCTACGCAGTATATAAAATCCGTGAACAGGCCTTTGGTGGTGGTACAAAGCTTTCCAGCGAGGATGGTTTTCTTCAATATATGATTGAAAGACTTCTTCTTTCAGATCCTCCGGCAGAGCCAAAGGATGCAGATGAGCTTGAAGAGACAGGAGATGGTATGAAGCTTACAAGCATCCAGACAATTACAGACTTCATTTCCTGTGCCGGAAACACACTTCCTGAAAACATACAGCTTTGGGCACGCAGAAATCTTGCAGTAGCCAAATCGAACGAGGTTTCACCGGAAGAAAGACGTCATGCTCAACGTGCACTTTCTATAATGCTTGGTATTAACTGGAAAAGTAACTATTTCACTTCTATTGACCCGATAGAGGCGAGAAGAATCCTCGACGAGGAGCTCTATGGAATGGAAAAGGTAAAGCAACGTGTTATAGAGACTATTATTCAGATTAACAGAACGCACACGCTTCCCGCATACGGTATGCTCATTGTAGGTCCTGCCGGAACAGGTAAGTCTCAGGTAGCATATGCGGTTGCTCGTATCCTTAAGCTTCCTTGGACAACTCTTGATATGAGTTCAATCAACGACCCGGAGCAGCTCACCGGCAGCTCAAGAGTATATGCCAATGCTAAGCCCGGCATCATTATGGAGGCTTTTGCTCAGGCAGGCGGTTCAAAGCTTGTTTGCATAATAAATGAGCTTGATAAGGCTAATGCCGGCAAGGGTAATGGAAACCCGGCAGATGTATTACTTACATTACTTGATAATCTTGGTTTCACGGATAACTACATGGAATGTATGATTCCAACTGACGGTGTGTATCCAATAGCAACTGCCAACGATAAAAGTCAAATAAGTGCTCCTATTATGTCTCGTTTCGCAGTTATCGAAATACCGGATTACACAGATGACGAGAAGAAAATTATCTTCTCCAAATTCGCACTCCCGAAGATATTGAAGCGTATGAGTATGCGTGAGGATGAAGTAGAAATCACCGATGATGGTCTTGAGGCAGTTATCGAATTATGTTCAGGAGCCTCCGGTATTCGCGATGTAGAGCAGGTTGCTGAGCATATTGCTGCTAACGCGCTATATCAAATTGAGGTTGACCATCTTACTAAGGTGACATATGATGCCGCAAGGATACATGCTCTGATAGATTAATAAAGAAACGTACTGTATAATGTTATTGATATTATCAGTTAGTCTTATACAAAAAATAGCTATGGGCGAGCCCATAGCTATTTTTTTGGTGGGAGTATTTCACAGTCCCTCATATTATATGAAATAATGAGCCTTGCGACGATGTGCGCTTGCGGACATCGACATAAGGCGAAAAAAACACGGAGCCGGCAGGTAACGTGAAATAATATTTACTTCTCGTTCTTCTCTACATTCTGCTTCATCATAGCACGAACCTTCATTGAAAGGCCAAAGAGGTTAATGAAGCCTGATGCATCCTTGTGGTCATAAAGATCACCGGTTGTAAAGCTTGCAAGAGACTCTGAGTAAAGTGAGTATGGTGAGGTTGTTCCCTGCTTAATAATGTTACCCTTGTAGAGCTTCATCTTAACCTTACCGGTTACTGTTTCCTGAGTCTTATCAACAAATGCTGAAAGGCTCTCTCTAAGTGGGCAGAACCACTTTCCTTCGTATACAAGATCGGCAAATCTTGTAGCTACAAGCTTCTTGTATGCCAATGTCTCTCTGTCAAGGCATATTTCCTCAAGCTGAGTATGTGCCTCCATAAGAATTGTTCCACCCGGAGTCTCGTATACACCACGTGACTTCATACCAACAACACGGTTCTCAACAATATCGATAATACCAATACCATGCTTACCACCAAGTCGGTTAAGCTCACGGATAATATCTGAAACCTTCATTCTCTTTCCATTTAAAGCAACAGGAATACCCTGCTCAAAATCAAGCTCTACATCCTCTGCCTCATCCGGTGCATTCTGTGGCGTTACTGAAAGGACAAGAAGGTCATCATAGTTTGGTGCAAGAGCAGGACTCTCAAGTTCAAGTCCCTCATGGCTTATATGCCAGATATTTCTGTCACGGCTGTAGCTATGGCTTGCATCAAATGGTAAATCAATACCATGTGCCTTACAGAATTCTATCTCGTCTTCTCTTGACTGCATTGTCCACTCAGGCTGTCTCCAGGTAGCGATAACCTTGATATCCGGAGCAAGTGCCTTAATTGAAAGCTCGAAACGGAGCTGGTCATTTCCCTTACCGGTTGCACCGTGACAAATTGCAACTGCGCCTTCCTTACGTGCAATCTCAACAAGCTTCTTAGCTATAAGTGGTCTTGCAAATGAAGTACCAAGTAAATACTTATTCTCATATACTGCATTTGCCTTTACTGTAGGCATAATATACTCATCACAAAGCTCGTCAACAACATCCTCTATATATAACTTCTCAGCACCTGAGTACCTCGCTCTCTCATCAAGTCCTTCAAGCTCGCTTTCCTGTCCAACATCAACACAGCAGCAGATAACATCATAACCATATGTTTCCTTAAGCCATGGAATAATTGCAGTAGTATCAAGTCCACCTGAATATGCTAATACAACCTTTTCTTTTGCCATAAATAAATCCTCCTATTATTTCTAATCGGACTCCCTTCCGATATTATTCGTGTATATTTTCCACTCTGTTAATATACATCTTGTTTACATATTATGCAAGATAATTGTATGAAAAAAGGTATCGCATACAAGCGATACCTTTAAAATTAAAAGAATAAATGATTTCCTATTATTGTATATGAACTTGGGTTCAGGCTATTCAAATATGACTTCGGTCTGAAGGACATATACGAGCCTATATTATTATTTCCCGCTACTGCCTCCCTCGCAGCCTGTAAAGAAGACTCCTTCGGTCCATTTTCCATATTGTTTTTAAATCTCTCAGAATAAACAGTTGTAAACTGGTTCTTTGCGTATAATACATCGTAAATTGAATTGCCCCACTTGCCAGACAGATATCTGTTGATAATGACATTTGCTACTGCAAGCTGACCCTCATACGGCTCATCTCCACTCTCCGCCGCAACAACGCAAGCGATTAGCTTAATATCCTCCTCGCTTAACGAAAGTGCAGCTCTGGTTGTAACAGGTACATCAACATAAGCCGAATTATCCTCCTGAGCCGGCGCTTCTGTGGTGGCAGGAGCTTCCGTGGCTGCAGGTGCCTCCGTAGTGGCAGGTGCTTCTGTGGTTGATGAGCTTTCCGGTTGCTGACTTGGCTCCTCAACTGCTGCAAAATATGTAAGCTTATCTAAAGAATAACCATTATTCTCAGCATATAACCAAGCTTCATCACCGATTTTTATATACTCAGTCTTAACATATCCCTTCAAATCTCCAACCTTAATGTTGGTCCATTCTCCGTCAGTACCTAAGACTTCTCCAACCATACCTTTATCAAGATATCCTATGACAGCATAATCCACGCCTGCACCCTTTCTTATATTCAAGCCACTGCTTATAGTGATAAATCTGCCATCATATTTACCCGGATTGGTAACCAACTGGCTTTCAACTGCCTCAACGCCAACCTCATGTTCTTCAACATTCTCTTCTGTGCTATCTTCTGTATTCTGTATATCAGGATTTTCTTCTGTTACTATATCTGCATTATCCTCAAGCTCCGCAACAACAATTTCATCCTGTGTATTTATATCTACAACTGCTATCTCTTCGGCGTCAGTATCAGTTGCACTTGTTTCCGAAGCATCTCCTACTACGAATGCAACACCCATAATAACTACTATTGCAGTTATTACTAACGTAGCAATCATTGTATTTCTCACAAAGTATCTTCCACTAAGTATCTCTCGTGAGCAGAAAGACTTAATCCTTCTAAGCTTTAATTTGTTTCTTCTACTCATACACTCACCTAAAAAATTATTACATATTTGTTACGAAAGTATATTAACATTATAAAATAATGATGTCAACCTTATGACACAAATTCGTAATAAATTCACAAATAATTTTTCAATATCTAGTGGAGTGTATACCATTATGTCAACTATATATAGTGAATTATGTCACCTTTTGTCGAAATACCCTCATAAAAACGATTTCATCTTCTATACCTATTGTTACATCAAAGCACTAATATCATAAAATATCTCATCGTATACACAAAAAAGGAGACACAAACTAATATCTCAGCTTGTATCTCCTTTTCTTTATTATTCCGGTCTTACAAATGCTATCGCTGCCATACCGGCACCTACATGTGTACCTATAATCGGTCCTATGGAAGCAATCATTATGTTTTCTTCCCTCATTCCTGCCTCAACCACCATTGCCTTAAGTCTTTCAGCCTTTTCCATTGAGTCGGCATTTCCTATTACGGCTCTAAGTACTGATAAATCGCCACCTTCTTCTATGGTTCTATCTCTCAGATATTCTAATGCATTTCCGACTCCTCTTGTTTTAGACTTAACAACAAGCTTACCATCATCATCCACACTTAAAATTGGTTTAATCTTAAGAGCGCTACCCACCATCGCCTCAACAGTTGTCACCCTTCCACCTCTCTTAAGATGAAATAAGTCCTCAACCATAAACCAATGGCTTACCTTATTAATCTTACTGTTAATCCAGTCCGTCAGCTCTTCAATGGTATAGCCCTGAGCCTTTCTCAATGCCGCCTCGTATAAAAAAGCTCCCTGTCCTACTGAAGCCGACTTTGAATCAATTGCAACAATTTCTGCATCGGGATACTTCTCCTTGAGCAAATTGATGCCAAGGAGTGATGTTTGATAGGAACCACTTAATCCCGATGAAAAGGCAAGATATAAAACCGACTTTCCCTCCTTAACAAGCTCCTCAAAAAAGCACTTGTATGTATCAGGATTAATCTGAGAGGTTACCGGCATGGCACCTTTTCTCAGCTTATCGTAGAATAGTTTAATATCCTCATCTCTTTCATCCAGATAATATTTCGTAACCTCATCATTTATTGAAAATGAAAATGGTACTATTTTAATACCATATTCCCTTATTATTTCCTTTGGCAAATCCGCTGTAGAATCGCTTACAAGTATATAATCCTTCAAAGTACCTTTCCTCCATTTCTATTTTGCAAAATAATAATCAACACCATCAGCCAAACCTGTGACTACCTTTTGTTTATATTCATCAGATATCAATGTTGCTTCCTCATCGGTATTACTTAAAAAGCCTATCTTAACAATCGCAACAGGAACCTCGCTCCAATTGATAAAGGTCATGGCATCCGTTTCGTATACACCATGATTATCGGAACCTGTTGCAGCAATTAAGCCCTGCAACAGCCTGGTTGACAGTGTTTTACTGTCACTATACAAGTTGCTATTATACTGACTTGTGGATGTCATACATATTGCCATAGCCCCGGTTAATTCTGCATTCGTGCTGTAATTCATTTGAATTCTAATAAGAATATCTGCCGAATTAGTGGAGGCAACCAATGCACGGGACTTGTTAGAAATATCCACATTATTGGATTCTCTCGTAAGTACAACCTTATACCCTCTCTTTTCAAGCTCCTGCTTAAGAAGCGTTGCATATTCCAAATTAAGGGCATATTCTTTAGTACCAAGCGTTGTTCCAACATTGCCAACAGTTGCACACTGCTTTGTTACATCCGTCGAAGGTCCTATTGCTTCAACAGAAAAATTAGCACTTGCCTGATTGCCCGGATCAATGACTATTATTTTGGTGCTCTGCTGTTCAGTATCTGTTCCGGTCGCCTCATAGGTATCCTCCGGAGTTTCAGGCTCCTCAGCGACAGGCGGTTCCGTTTCCTGTACAAATTCCGAATATGCATAAAAGCTTGAGCCATCAATATTCACCCTGGTCCACTCGCCATTTTCACCGGTTCTCTTAATCACATTTCCCATCTCAAGCATCATATATACCGGTGCATCTGTACTTGGCTTGGTTCTTATATTAATGATTTCTGCAGTCACCATAACGTAATCGTCCAGAATATAGAAACCATCTTCATCCTTCGTCCTTTCATCTGTTACCGCCACAGAAGCAACATCCTGTCCGGTTACCTGTTCTTCTGTTATCGCAGAAGCATCCGTCGGAGTGGCTTCTCCCTCTGCGCTGTCCTTTATCTTTTCCTTCGAGCCACAGCCGCACAGCATAATTAATGCCAGCATAATGAGTATGCTCTTAATCATTCTATGGTGTTTCATCATTTTTCTCCCAAATATCTATAGTAAAATACTTTATTACTATTACCTCATTATATCATTGTGACAGAAAAGGAGCAAGAGAATAGTCTAATCTGGTATCCATTTACAATTTCTGAAAAGAAAAAAAGAAGCCTATCAAACACCATGATATAGCTTCTCTTTCAATGGCACCAATATGTACCAATAATTATAAAATTAAAATGCCACCACAACGCCTCCGCGACTCATATACATCGTACTCAAGCCTCTTGCCGGAACGACCTCAACCTTCTTAAATCCAAACTTCTCAATAAGAATTTTCTTTACATTCATACAACGCTCATAGCTCTCACACTGGGATATGACAACCTTCCGATTTACATCATAATCCTCCTTCTCTATGTGCCAAAGCAGTCTGTTTAGGGACTTGTTCATTCCCCTTGCCTGGTCAAGCTGATGTATCTCTCCATCCACCCCATACAAAACAGGCTTTATGTTAAGTACATTGGCAACAACCGCCTTAACAGCAGAAAGTCTGCCATTCTTGCGCATTACATCAAGATTTTCAAGTACAAATAATGTTTTTTGATTTTGAATATAATCATCAACCTGCTTCACAACCTGGCTAAAGCTTAAACCCTCTAAGCATAACTCTTCAATTTTCTCACATATAAGTCTCTGCGCTGCGGCAGCACTCTTAGAATCAAACACATGTATATTTACATCAGGATGGTCTTCAAGATATATCTGTCTTGCCAAAACTGCGCTATTATACGAGCCACTCAGCTTTGAAGAAAGAGTTACAACATATATGTTCTCCGCATCCTCAAATCGCTCCATAAAGGCTTCCGGTGACGGACAAGCAGACTTAGGACACTCAGGGCTTGCCTCCATCTCCTCAAGAAATTTCTTTGTATCTAAATTCTCATCATCTACAAACACCTTATCTCCTATTGTCAAGGTAAGAGGAACGCTGAAAAAGTATTCTTTATTTAATTGCTCCCTGGATAAATCACAGCAGCTGTCTCCAACAATTTTAAAATTCATTATAGCACCTCGCGAAATGTGGTTTTCATTACTACATATCATAGCATGGCATATCAGTATTTGCAATAGGGATAATGTTAATATTTTGTGTCACTTATAAGTGGTTATTTTGTGTTGACAAACCCCTGTAAATCGGCTTAACATTAGTGACGTATAATAAAAAAAAGAGGTATTAATTTATGAATTTCTTAACAGAGCTTATTAAGGGTGTATTTGTTGGTGTAGCAAATGTAATACCCGGTGTCAGCGGTGGAACTATGGCTGTTTCCTTTGGAATATATGACAAGCTGCTTTCCTCTATTTCAAATCTATTAAAGGACTTCAAAAATAGTATTAAGACACTGTTTCCTATTATTATCGGAATGGCTATTGGTATAGTTGGATTCACCTTCATCATTCCTTGGATGCTGGAAAATCAACCATTTATTACATCCATTGCATTTTCCGGACTTATATTCGGTGGTCTTCCAATGATTGTTAAATCTTTATCAAATGCATGCAAAACGGATAAAAATAAATCTTACATATTAAATGTTGCTTTATTTGTCATATTTATGGTGGTGGCAATTGCAATGCTTTTTATGAACGGCGATTCTGAAAGCGGAGTTCTCCTCAGTGTTGATCTGAAAACAGTTATTGTAATGTTCTTTATAGGTATTATTGCATCTGCAACTATGATTATTCCGGGTGTATCCGGTTCCCTTGTTCTAATGATTCTTGGATATTATTTTGGAATAATATCAGCAGTCAAGGATTTTGTAAGCGGACTCAAAGACCTTGACATAAATGTAATGTTAGACCGTGGTTTCATACTTGCACCATTTGCAATCGGCTGTTTACTTGGAATCTTTTTTATCTCCAAGCTGATTGCATGGCTGTTTGAGCACTATTCTTCTGCAACCTATAGTGCCATATTGGGATTAATCATTGCTTCCCCGGTTTCTATTTTCTATAAGGTTGACCAGGAATATGGTTTGTCCGGAACCTCAGCTGTTCAAGTGATTATTGGCATCGTAATATGTGTTCTTTGTCTGGCTCTCACTAACTATATGGGCAAGCTGGATACAGACAAGGAGTAAAATGATTTAAAAAACCTCACAAGCCTATATGGCCTGTGAGGTTTGCTTTATCCTTCCGTCGGAAATTTCGATTATTCTGTCACACTGATTTGCCACCTGTGGGTCGTGGGTAATTATGATAACGGTTTTCCCCTTTTCGTTTAGCTCCTTGAACAAATCCATTATCTCGGCACTGGTCTTTGTATCAAGTGCTCCGGTAGGCTCGTCCGCCAGTATATAATCCGGATTTGATACTATAGCTCTCGCTATGGCAGTTCTCTGCTTCTGACCACCTGACAGCTTCTTCACAGTCTTATCAGCAAGCTCAGCTATACCAGTGCTTTCCATGGCAGCCTTAACAAGTCTTTTCTTCTCTTTGCCCTTTACCCCTCCGAAAAAAAGAGGAAGCTCGATATTCTCAGCAACGGTATAATCCTCAATCAACGCAAAATCCTGCATGACTATGCCTATCTCCTGATTTCTTATCTCTGCCAGCTTGTTCTCTGAGAGACCCTTGATATTTCTTCCATTAATCAGGCATTTTCCATCATCATAGTCATCCATGGCTCCCATTATATGAAGAAGCGTAGACTTACCCGCACCTGATTTACCGATAATTGCAACCATCTCTCCATCCTCAATCCTGAAGGAAACCTTTGTAAGGGCCTGAAATGCATTCTTCCTGCCACTATTATATATCTTTGTAAGCTCCCTTGTTTCTATCATCTATTCTCCTCCAATCCACAATGTAGCCATTATTCTGCAGTCCTAATAAGCTGCTCCTTAGGTGACATTCCACTCATGGAAATCCATGTGATAAGACTCATCATGACAAGGAATGCAAGATAAAATATACCCAAAAGTCTGATTACCGTGCCATCAATCTGAAACATATAATCGCTTCCTATTTCCGCATAATGTATGTACCAGAATACAGCCGCCGTCTCAGCTATAGATGCTAGTATGATTCCTAATCCGTTACCGAGACATATCAAAAGCCTCTGCCATTCCTTACCTCCTACAAGGTAAAAAATCGAATAATGCTTAAGACTGTACAAAAAACTTACATATGTCGATGCATAGCAGCATATTATTACAGCCACCAAACCCACTATTACAAGTGGAATATAAGTCATAATTTTCTGCATATATACATTCTCGCTTGCAGATATGAAATCAGTTAATCTGAGACAGGTTCCCATGGTAAGTTGTTGTATTCTTTGAAATTCCTTTAAAAGCTCCTTGTCTGACACATTTCTTTTGGCAACAACTATACTGTTCTGACCATCCGGAACCAGTCCTATACCACTATGGGCAAGCAACCTTTCATCCCCCAACAGGAATACATTTGCTGAGGATGAATTATAAAACATCCTATAATCTATCTTATCGAACTGATATAGTGTATCCGCTCCCATAATACTTGAGTTTTTTACAATAACTCCGGTGACAATAAACTTTGTATCATTTCCGGCATCTATGATACTTCCAACAGGATAGCGCTCTGAATAATTTCCGCCCACCAGAACAGGATACATTCCATCCTTTGTTTTTCCAATCTGATAGCTTCCCTCAGATATTCGGGGAGAAAAATCACACCATGCCGGCTGTGCGTATACGGGTATCTCATAACCCCCGTCATAAATTAAGCCGGAAGAAAAAGAATATATATCATATCTGCTTTCATCTATATTCAGCCCAGATACTCCGCCATATACGTAATAACCCTTCTTACCATCGAACTGTTCAAAGGAGGCCATAAGATTTTTCTCATATGAAAAGCTTCCATTAACCGCCGTCACAATGACAGCCATTATCGAAATGAGTAGCGAAATTGTAAGAATTCTCTTCCAGTTTCTCAAAAACTCATTAATTGACAGCATTATCATCTGCGCACCTCCACTATCTCCGTCTTAACCGGACGGCTCAAAAGCTTTAAAGACAAAAATAATATTTCAAGAAGTATCATGACTGTAATAAATGAAACAATACCTACATATACCCAAATATTAAAGAATGCCTTCATGTACACATAATACCTGTCAAAAAACACTTCCTTGAGTAACGCAAAAAGAGCTACACCTGCCACACATGACGGCATGGTTATTATCAGTGCCTCCGTGAGCAAAAGCCTTACAGCCCTTTTATGCTTACAGCCTGTCAATCTGAAAATGGCCATGCTTCGTCTGCGCCTCTCGTAAATATACCCAAAAAGGAATAATAGTGTAATAAGGACAACAGCCATTATGCCAAGGACCGCACAGCCTATAGTTCTGTACAATGCCTTCGTGTCTATATTCTCTCCATAATAAATACCAAATTCATAATTTTCCCCGAAATTCTTCTTCAACAGAGAATCTAATTTATTGTATTCATTTCGTAGTGGAATTCTTTCCAGAGAAATGCTCACATCACTAACCGGGTTATCTCCCCATGCCGTGATAGGAATAACATATATAGGCATCTCCGAATCATAACCTACATTTCTAATACCGATTATCTCATACTGTTCGTCCCCAAAGCTGACATAATCGCCAACCTCACCAACATTGTCATTTACAACAGCCAGTTTCCTGCCCTCACTATAATCAATGTCGCTTAGATTTCTTCCTATACCCACCTGATAGGCTATAATATAGTCCAATGACCAACAGGTTACATAATTCCCATCCTCCATATCAGCAAATGTACAATATGTAGTGAATGAAAATTTATCAGGGTCGTCATCAATTACTGTATAGCTGAGCGTAAGCTCTGTCAGCCCATCCTCGAATATTTCGCATATTTCCCTGAAAACCTCGCTGTGTTCAGCATAGCTTATTTCCGAGGGAAAACGGAAGTTCAACTGGTTAGTTGTAATGGCATCCTCCATAGAAACATATTTATTGTTATTTAATACGCCCATGGAAAAGCAAACGGCAAAGCTTCCGGTTACAATTGTAATTATAATCATAAGACCAAACCAAAGGTTTTTTCCAAATAAATTCTTTAAGTTTAAAAAAACTAGCTTCATCTACTCCTCCGAACTACCTGTTACATATTCTACAGGTATCCCAACCAGCTTTGCATATTCGTCTGCATAAGAACCCTCAACCAGCTTAAGCTTAACATTTGAACACTCTGTAAATGTGAATAACTCATACTGCATCTTCAAGTCATCATCAATAACCGATACACTCTCCGGTACACATATTGTCATATCTTTGCAGCCAACAAATGAATTGCCTATCACTTTAACACCTTCAGGTATAATAAGCTCCTTTAATTTGGTGCTTCTTGCAAAGCAGCATACTATCTCTGTAACACCATCTGGTATGACAAGCTCCTCAAGATTCAAATCCCCCAAAGCCTCATACAACACCTCAACTGTATCCGGTATAACAAGCTTCTTCAGCTTTGGAAGATTGTTAAAGCCCGCCATCCAGCTTATCTCCGCCACACTGGTATCAACCTCCGTAAGGTTCTCGCAGTTGTCAGGACCAGACTTAAATATTCTGCCAAACCTGACCCTTCTGAGATTCTTACAGTCATTTATGCTACCATACATGTTTACATCATCCGGGCACACAATACCGCATATAAACGGATCGCTAATAATATCTCCAAAGCCCGTAACCTTCATACCGTTATAAGACTCAGGTATTTCCAGTATGTAAGGCTCATATATGTGTTCCTTAAGCTTTATTGACACAGCACCGTCATAATGATAGCCATCCATAATATATCCGCTCATTGCATTTTTTTCTGCTTCTTCATCTATGGTAAAATATTCCTCAGCAGATATAACTATGGCGTTGGCAACCTCTTCCTCCGACATTATCCCCTGATTTCCGCAGGCTTCAAGCCACCTGGCAGTTTCTGAATTGTTCTCCACTATTTCTGCCATATATCCATCAAAATCTATGGAGGCCTTATAATCTTCAAGGTCAAATTCTTCCGTATAGATATAATTTAACCCTTTTTCCTTTGCATACTGCTCCGCATAAGAGGACTTGTCAACCACTAGTGTTACCTTGCCGCTTTCCCTAAAGGAATCCTCTATACTCTTTACACTTTTTGGAATGATAATATATTCAAGCTCACTATCGGAAATGAAGGAAAAATTTATTTTCTCAAGTTTATCATTGCATACAACATATTTTAAATTATTGCAATAATTTCCCACACTATCTATAGCTATTGTCTCCTCAGGAAGTTCAAGCCCACCTATGTTAATATAGCTAAATACATCTGACATAAAAGAAATTTTCCCGGGTAAGTCCACCTCCGTCAAAAGCTTCAACTCCCCAATACCTTCTATACTGTAATATCTGCCATAATCCAGAAAGACAAGCTCCTCAATTGAAGGACATTCATATATTCCACATACCATACTTCCATCGAAGCCCATCCACTCAATGCTTTGCCCTGTAATGTCGTAATTTTCCTGCCCTATGGCTCCATATACAATCCTCTTGAGATTTGGGCATTCGGATACCTGTTCTATGTATTGTCCGCCCAAATACACTATGTCCGTCAGGTAGTCAGAATTGGCGATTTCGCCAACCTCTACAACCTTACCTCCGTTATATTTAGCCGGCACAATTAGGCAATAAGGTTCTTGGGGCTCCTTGCTTCTATTAAAGCTTATCCTTATATCCCCTGTTGATACCTCAGTCATGTTGAAATATTCTTCCCCGTATATCACCGGAAGACTCTCATCATAGGGAGCAATACCCAGTTCCTCCCAGATATCAACATTTTCAGTAGAATCAGTCCCTGTATCAGCTCTCTTACTAAAATGTGTAATAACTAAAACTGATACAATAATAATTATGGCAGCTGCCATTATTATTTTAATTCTTCTCCTCAATGTGCCAGCCTCCTTAAGATTTGTACATTATTTTCTATGCCTCATTCTACAAACAACATAAATTTTATTTATAACGACGCAATAATGAATATACTCTATAATCACTATACATGATGTATATAGAATATGCAACATCTTTTCTATGTTTTTTGATACTTCTCTAATAAATCAGAAGTTAAAGAGAATAAAAAATACTGACAACCAATTATCCTTCATGGATTATTGATATTGCCAGTACTTACAAGCAAGCGTTTTCTAAATACTTTTTTTCTTTTAAATAAATGATTGCAAACCTAATTGCCACATTTATGGAGTTATTAAATCGTTTAGACCTTTTCGTTTACTTTCCTTCTCACTATCCCCTTCTCTACCAGCTGTATAGGCTGATAAGAGGTCTTTGCATGTCTTAAACCTGGAATGCCCATATCCTCTTCACGGTTGACATACTTGTATTTGCCAAGCAACTCTCTCCTTACAAATTCACGATTAATCATAGGATATGCCCCCTGTATGTCAGCATAAGCTTTCTCAAAGTGAACTACAAAGGTCTCAGCGTTAAGCTCTTCACCAATCGTAAATGCACATGCCTTCCCATCAATCCTGATCATCGCCCCTATCAAGCCCAAGGCTTCCATATTGTTCAATGCGGAACACAAAGCCCGATATTCATAGTTTATATCTCCCGCAGACTCCTCATTGTTATTCTTCATCCAATTTTGCGCAAGCTCTTCACATTCAACAATATTATTTTCAGTTATCCTCTCGTATTCATAATCAGGATAATATTCAAGAAACCTATTGATATGATTCCTTTTTCCATGTAGTTTTTTTCCCTTCAAGGAAGCCAGAGTCTCGCTCAAATACAAATAATCAGCATCATCCCTGTCATATTCTATTTGGTATTCTCCCGGATACCAGCTATCAATCTGCTCAAACATTTCCTGTCCCACAAGGTACATTGAAAATGGCTTTTCCGCTTTCTCAAAGTAATTCACAATAAAATCAAAAGCCTTTTTGCTATCGCCTTCACCATATGGCCACGAAAAGGAAACCGGTTTCCCATTTTCTAATTTACAGAAAACAAGCATATCTTCCATAAAGGCATATCTGCAACCATAATATTCTGACCACAATATAATATTTGCAGTTGCTAATTCACATGCAGGATATTTACTGTTGTTTAATTTTTTTCTAATTATTTCTGCATCCCTGATACTAGGTTTAATAAATTCCATAACTATTTAAAATGTTATTTTCCTTCGATAAGCTCATCAACATCACTTTTACCAAATTCATATAACATAGCCCTTATCGCTTCTACGGTATATTGATCAGCGTGTATTTCAACCAAATCAAACAGCTTATCAACATATCCACACCATTTTTCATATATCTTCATAAGATCCTGCTGAGTCGGTTCCTTAACCTTCTGCTGGGTCATATAATTGCTATTTCCGGATGTGAGAATCTCCTTCATAGAAACCGCTCTTGGAGCAATTCCATAAGCAATATATCTTATTTCTTCAGTCCTTACCAATGCACAATCATACATTTCAATTAACAGATCTTCTATACAATCATTCGGTATTTCAAAATAATGATAGTACATCTCTTCAGTCTTATAAGAAGGCTTCTCAGCCACATCAACTCTGTTATACCAATAGAACTGGTCATTGCTTCTGACGTATGGTCTTTCATCTGCACGACCTAAGCCCTTCTTTTTCTTTGCATTACTCTTTACTGCATTCTTAGCAGGTTTAATCATGGCAGCGCTTAGAGCCTCAGCCTCTCTAACGGAAGCATCAATCGCTTCGTCTATGAAGCTCTTACTCTGGGCTACAGATACAGTAGAAGCAATTGCGGAAGCCGAAGTTACATTTCCAAAAGAACTATCCTCTCCAAAGGCACTGTCTCCGCCAAATGCGCTGTCCTCTGCAAATGCACTGTCCTCTGTAAAGGCACTGTCCTCTGTAAAGGCACTGTCCTCTGTAAAGGCACTGTCCTCTGTCGAAGCAGCCTCCTCCATAACAGGAACCTGCTCAACTACAGTTGTTGCTTCATTAACAGCTTCATCATTTGAAATTGTTTCTTCAGCATCATCCGTAGCTTTATCCGTGGTTTCACTACTTTCATTATTCTCATTATTTTCATTTATATTCTTATCAGAAGCAAAGGCATCATCAACAAAGCTTTCTTTTTCTACTGCAACAGCAAAACCACCCAGCTTCCGGGCTTTTTCTCTGGCTGCCCTCTCCTCCATCATTTTTACTTCCTGTTCATCGTTACTGTCAACCTCAGGCTCTTCTTCAGATATTTCACTATTCTCAAGCTGTATTGACTCTGATGCAACATCAGAAGAGTCTTGTAGCTCTATTTTATCGATTGGTCTTTCTAAATCTAATTCATTATTCTCTTCTTTTTCAACCGCTTCAAAGGCACTGTCCTCTGTAAAGGCACTATCCTCTGTAAAGGCACTGTCCTCTCCAAAGGCACTGTCCTCTCCAAAGGCACTGTCCTCTGTAAAGGCACTATCCTCTGTAAAGGCACTGTCCTCTGTAAAGGCACTATCCTCTGTAAAGGCACTGTCCTCTGTAAAGGCACTGTCCTCTGTAAAGGCACTGTCATAATCCTCTGTCTGCTCCTCATCTACCGCATACTCGGCATAGTCATCTGCCCCATCATCTTCATGCTCTTCTTCATACTCCTCGTCATCCTCAGATTTATGGATTACAAGCATTATAGTCATAACAACCAACAATATAAAAAATAGAACAAGCACAGCTCCATATATAATCGCTAAAGTAGAACCATCCATTTTATTATACCAACCTTTTTTGAATTTTTTCTAAAGTTTTCATACATAGCTAGTATACTAAAATTTGCTGTAATAAGCAACATTGTGTTGTAAATTAAGTTTTACTTTGCTATAATTTCAGAAGAAATTCACAATAAAAGGGAGATTTAAAAATGGCTAAGGTTAGAACAAGATTTGCCCCAAGCCCAACAGGCAGAATGCATGTAGGTAATCTCAGAACAGCACTTTACGCTTATTTGATTGCCAAGCATGAAGGCGGTGATTTTATACTTAGAATAGAGGATACAGATCAGGAAAGAGAAATGGAAGGTGCTGTAGACATTATCTATCGTACCCTGAAGAAGACCGGTCTTAAGCATGACGAGGGACCTGATTTAGATGGCGGAGTTGGTCCATATATCCAGAGTGAACGACAAAAGCAAGGCATATATATGACCTATGCCAAGAAGCTTATAGATAAGGGTGAGGCTTATTACTGCTTCTGTGATGCTCACCGTCTCGAAAGCCTGGTAACAGAGGTTGACGGAAAAACTATTTCCAGATATGACAAGCATTGTGCAAGCCTTTCAAAGGAAGAGGTAGAGGCAAACCTTGTTGCCGGAAAACCGTTTGTAATCAGACAAAACAATCCATTGGAGGGAACAACGACCTTCAAGGATGAGTTATATGGAGATATCACAGTTCCAAACGAAGAGCTTGACGATATGATTCTTATTAAATCCGATGGATTTCCAACCTACAACTTTGCAAATGTTGTAGATGATCACCTAATGAATATAACTCATGTTGTAAGAGGAAACGAATACCTTTCATCATCTCCAAAATACAATCGTCTGTACGAAGCCTTCGGCTGGGAGGTTCCAACCTATATTCATTGTCCGCTCATTACAGATGAAACCCACAAGAAGCTTAGCAAGAGAAGTGGTCATTCTTCATTCGAGGATCTTTTGGAGCAAGGCTTCCTTACAGAGACCATTGTCAATTTTGTGGCTCTTCTTGGATGGTGTCCTGATGACAACCGCGAAATATTCTCTCTTGAAGAGCTCGTGGAGGCATTCAATTACAGAAATATGTCCAAGTCGCCTGCAGTGCTTGATATGACTAAGCTCAGGTGGATGAACAGCGAATATATTAAAGCAATGGATGATGACAAATTCTATGAAATGGCTTTGCCATACATTAAGGAAGTGATTACCAAGGACTATGATTTAAAGAAAATTGCTACTATGGTCAAGTCCAGAATTGAGGTATTTCCGGACATTAGGGAGCAGATTGATTTCTTTGAGCGTGTTCCTGAATATTCCATTGAGATGTATACACACAAGAAAATGAAGACCAACACCGAGAATTCACTTAAGCTTTTACAGGAGGTACTTCCTATCCTTGAGTCACAGGATGCCTATGACAATGATTCTCTCTTCGCTGCTCTCTCAGCCTTTGCAACTGAGCATGAATATAAGACAGGTTATGTTATGTGGCCACTTCGTACCGCAGTTTCCGGAAAACAGGCAACTCCGGGTGGCGCAACAGAGCTTATGTCAATATTGGGCAAGGCTGAAACAATAGAAAGAATTAAAGCTGCAATTACAAAGCTTGAAGCTGAGGCATAGCTTTGTAAAACATAATAGCAAAAATATAGTCCTGCATGGGTAGGTTAAAGCCCAATGCAGGACTATATTTTTGCTATATTTTTTATTCCTCAAGGAGTTTCATAAACTCCAAATCAGAGATAGCCTTAGAATAATACCAGCCCTGCATATAATGACAGCCTATCTGCGTTAGTTTATCGCGCATCTCCTCGGTTTCAACTCCCTCTGCCACTATTGAAAGCTCCAGGGCATTTAACATTCCTATTGTATATTCCAATGTAATTCCTGCTTTTTTATTATCAAAGGCATCCCATACAATATACTTATCAAGCTTGATAATAGAAAATGGCATGTGATTAATATAGTCAATATTTGCATTTCCTGAACCATAGTCATCTAACGAGAAGCGTATTCCATAATCTACCAGCTTTTGTATATTCTCATGAACTATTGCTGCACTACCCATTGTGGCGGTCTCGGTAATTTCCATATTAATCTGAGAAGGCTTTACATCATATTTTTCCATGGTAGCTATAATGCCATCGACAAAGTCCGTTTGAATCAACTGCACAGGACTGATATTAACCTCTATGTATTCCACACTTGTCTGCTCTAATTTGAA
The DNA here is from genome assembly GCA_051879975.1 of Wujia sp. Lineage (GTDB taxonomy): Bacteria > Bacillota > Clostridia > Lachnospirales > Lachnospiraceae > Coprococcus_C. Next base: position 9,940 of record JBJENB010000059.1, on the reverse strand, counting down.
ATCTCTGATAAATCTGCAAACCTTTTCAAAGATTATATTCCCCATCTCAAGTATCATTCCATTTTTCTCAGCCAGTGGAATAAATACCTCCGGGGAAATCCACCCAAGCTCCTCATCATTAATTCGAACCAATGCCTCTGCCGAGCTGTAGGCTCCCTTACTCACGGAGTAAATCGGTTGGTAGTACACCATGATTTCTCCTCTGTCAATTGCCAGTCTTACAGCCTTTTCAACAGCCTTATCATTGCGTAGCTTATCTAATTCAACATCAGCAGAGTTCGTTATTCCTCCTTTTTTTGTCTTCTTTGCAACAGACATGGAATAATCGATAACCTCTATAAGTCCTCCATAATTACGGGCATCCCTAGGACATTCTATACAGCATACGGTTGCTGACATCATTATTCCCACAGCGGATTTACTGTACCATGGATGTCTGAATCGATCCTGTATCAAATCTGCTATGTCTCTGACATCATCAACATTTTTTATTATTTCAATACAAAACTGGTCTGAACCATATCTGAATACGGCCTTCGGAATATGGAGCTTCTCCAGAAATGTGCCAACCTGTCTTAGCAGATTATCACCATTTTCCACGCCATAGGTTTTATTAATGAATTTGAAATCATCCAAGGCTACCATAATAATACCAAAGCGCTTTTCTGTCTCAAAGGTGCTTCTTATGTGTTCACCCATAAATTTTCTGTTAAACTGCTTGGTTACAGGGTCTGTTACGCTATTCGGATTCTGAAGGTAATAATAAAGTGTAAGCACCATTACACTTAGCGCAAGATTGATAAGAGGAAGCTTATAGCTTACCTGTAAAAACCATGCTATGACACCCAACACAATATCCAGCGAAAGAGACAACATCCTTGCAAATGCCATTTCTCTTCGATTGAAAATCATAACAATAATAGAAAACAAAATCATGACTGCGTCCATTGCATAAACCAGATATCCCATACCAAACACTACCGGATATCCGTCTTCTATCCCAATGGCCCAATCAAACACCGGATTCAATACTGTCACCAGTACAAGAAACAGAAAGCTGACTCCAAACATCCATCTGTATCTTTTTCTCTTGTTATTGACATGTGTCAGCAGAAGAATGTAGTTTGCAAAAGCCAACGGAATAAGGTTCATGGCAAAGATTTGAATCTGCATGATTGTTTTCAGCAAATTCAACGAAAACTCATCAGGATATCGTGCCATAATGGACATGATTATCTCAAAGCCATTAGCCACAAAAACTATGCTGATTAGCTCCATAAATGCCTTATGACTCTTAACCGGTATTTTCTTTTCGCTGTAATACCATACGATTACCATGAGCAGCAAAAAGCATGCTACAAAATCGTAGGACAGATTCCATAAAGCCATAATATCCCTCTCGTTTTCTCAACACCTGCTCACTCAAACCACACGTTCATATCTACCTCAGTACTGATTCCCGGAACACTACCGGAATTAGTGTACTGCCATCCCGAAAATTCATACGGGAATTTAATCTGATTGGAATATGCCGCTACCCAAATCTTATACTTGTACAGCTTTGACATATCCAAACTCTGCACGAACCAATTTCTGTTTGCATATATAGCCGGTTCATATCCCATAGCTTCAACAGTTTCACAAAAACCTAATACAGCATCCGTTCTGCCGTCAACATCAAGCCCATTGGTTCTCGAATCCTCCGAAACATATTCTGTATCAATAACCACAGGACCATCTATATCATATACTGATATTGCATCCAGCACATACAGTGCTTCCTCCTGTCCTTCTGCATAATCTACGGCTTGGGTAAAGAAATACACTCCTACCCGCAAACCTGCATTCAGAGCTCCTTGTATATTTCTCTCATACATTTCATCATATACAAGCTTACCTGAACCATAGCCTCTGAAGCCAACCCGGACAATTGCCATAGAAACCCCGGCTTCCTTTACAGCCGCCCAATCTATATTACCCTGATAAGCAGATACATCCACTACCACGGAACTCTGTCTATTGCCCTCCTCATCATGGTAGTACATATAGCTGCTTTCATCCTCAATATAGAAATTCTCTCTGTCATAATCGTTTCGCGGAACACCACTTAAAATTTTATAATACTGACAATTCGGCTGTGTACCAATAATTATGTAGCTGGCATCTATAAAATTCCAGTAATTATTCTCGATTGCCATCGCCTCAACACCGGGAGATACTGTCCAGCTCTTCTCAAAATTCACAGTATATACAGGCTTTGCACGTTTTAAATTAATGTTTATTCCTATTATCAAGCCAATTGCTACAAATGATATATCAGCTAATATCATCAGAACCGCCTTGATTATTTTATTCCTCTTATCCATAATATTTAGTATATCATAACCGTTATTTTATCACAACAAATTTAGACCTTCTTCTTTGTTTTTCGTCGATTTTAATATTAAGAATATACCTATTCCGACAAAAATCATACCCAATCCCAGCAATGCAACAAAATCAAATAATGAAATGGAAGTCTTAATCAAAACAGGGAATAGCTTTTCTATCTGACTCGGATAATACATGACCACACAGGATAAAGCGTTATTGATGAAATGCATCAGCATCCCCGGCAGTATACTCTTAGTTCTATTTGCTACATAGGATATACTGTAGCCAAGCAATGCTGTTGTAAAGAATTTCACTATGCTCATGTGATACAGTCCAAACAAGATCGCAGTTATCATCACTGCCTGATTCGCTTTGTAACGATTTTCCATTGAAGATAATATATACCCTCTAAACATTGCCTCCTCACAAATTGCAGGCGTAACTGCAACCACAACAAGTGTCAGCCAAAACTTGTCTCCTAACAGATATTCCATGGATATGTCCACATTTTCAGCACTTTCTCTAAAAATTGAGCTTGTTAATGCTGTCAATATCATACCCAGCATAATTGTTCCTAATATTAAGAATATCCCTCCCGCCAGAGCACCGGCTTTACATCCTCTGAGCTTAAAGGTATCCCTTATACTTCTTTTTGAGTACCATGCCGCAAATAATGGTATTCCTATAATAATGAGCTGTGTAATCACTACGCCACCAACGCCCATATTAAGCTGTGCCATGCTGCCAATATATATGATTGCAACTGCAGTTACTGCGATAACCATCCATGTATCACCGGTAGTAGGCTTGCCACCTTTTTTCATATTGCTTCGCTTTTCAAAGATTTGAAGGGCATTTATGGAATCACCAAAAAGTATTGTCTCACTGTTGTATATTTTACCCAGCACCAATACTGCCATTATTCCGTAGGCCACATTGCTAACCAATACAATAGCTATAATTCCTATATTGTATTTAAATGCCAAAAGGTCCTTTATCAAAAGACAAATATTTGCAACAGGCATGAGAGCCATTTTCTGATTTAACTGAATGTTTGGCAAAAATCCCACAAAGGTTGCAAACAAAACCACTAATGTTAGCGGCGTGATGTAATTGTTTGCCTCCTTATACGTCTTTGCAAAGGCACAGACACACATGGTGCATGCGCTGATGAATATGGCAAATGCAAGCACGCAAAGTGCTCCAACCACGATTGCCGGAACAAATCTCTCCATAGATATATTATCCGACATACCAAGGGAATCCTTCATCAGGCTGTACATATAAGCGCCTACTCCCACCATTGAGAGTACATTGAGTACTGCCGAAACGATTCCTATTGTGGCTACTGCAAGAAATTTGCTCACAATCAGCTGTCTGTTTGATACAGGCAGTGTTAGTATCGTTTCCAGCGTTCCTCTCTCCCTTTCACCTGCAGTTGTGTCTATGGCAGGATACATGGTTCCCAGAAGCAGACTCACTACCAGCATAAAAGGAAGAATCATACCAAGAATATTTCCGGCTGTCTCCTCTCCTGTGGCATTATCCTCAAAGGATATATCAATGGGATTCAAAATGTAATCTGAAGGTAATCCCCTTTCCTCCAGCAGCTCAACCGTCAGACTGTTAGAATACCGATTTAGCACCTCTTCCACAAAGCCTGCAGCGTAGGATGAATTGTTCACGGCTGACAAATAATGAATACTATAACTGTCTTTTCCGTCAACATCCCTTGAGCTTACAAATACATACGCATCTATTTCTTCCTTTGCCAGTGATTCCTGATAGTCATCCACCTTTACAAGCTGAAAGGAATAATCCCCATCCACCTCTGAAAATTTCTGTATAAGCTCCTTATCAATTTCCTTGTCACCGCCAAAAGCAACCACATAGGTATGCGTAGTAATATCACGTGATATGCTGGTCATCAATTGCATACCCACAATGATAAGCAAGGGATAAATAATAATCGGCACAACAATCATCATGAGCACGGTTTTTTTATCCCTTAATACATCCAATATTTCTTTTCTATATAAATTTCCTATGATTCGTCTATTCATCTTCCTGTCCTCCCTGTTCCACAAGTGTCAGGAAAACATCTCTAAGATTACTGCTTTCTGTTTCAGTCTTAAGGCTGTCAACTGCGCCCTGTTTCATTATTCTGCCCTTGTTCATCATAATAATTCTGTCACAGAGCTGCTCCGCTTCTTCCATATAATGAGTGGAATAAATAACTGACTTGCCTCTCTTCTTTTCGGTCTTCATGAAGTTTACTATTGCACTGCTGCTTATGATATCAAGTCCAAGGGTAGGCTCATCAAAAATATAAATCTCAGGATTGTGAACCAGACATCTTGCAATAGAGGCCCTCTGTGTCTGACCTGTAGAGAGCTTTTCAATCCTGTTATCTATAAAGCTCTCCATGTCCAAAACCTCACATATTTCCTCTATTCTATCCTTCAATTCCGACTCTGCCAGACCATATATATTACCCATGATAGTCAACATTTCTCTGGTGCTGAGACGTCCGTACAATTTTGTATTGCCGGACAGATATCCTATCCTACTTTTTATGTCAATCTCTTTTTCTACTGCAACACCATTTTCCCGAATCGTTACGGTACCGGAGGTTGGCTTCATCAGATGACCAAGCATCCTGAGTAATGTTGTCTTTCCGGCTCCATTGGGTCCGAGAATACCCACAATCTCGCCATCCGCAACAGTAAGAGATACTCCATCAACCGCATTAAAACTAATTTTCTTACCATGTTTTTCGTTTTTTTCAAAAGTTTTAACTACCTGTAATGCCTCCAGCATTCGCGTATTCACCCCTAATTAATCAGAAATCATTCACATGATTGTATATCAAAACATATTGATGTTATACTCCTCACTGCCAAGCTTGACATGTACAATTTTATAATTGTAAGTCATGAGATTATACCAAATCGTTAAGGCAGTACTCAAGCCCAAGCCTTTATGTTCATTAAAATACTTCATAATCGGTTCCTCTGATAACACGTAGCAATCACTTCTCCACGAACCAAACAGAATCTGTGCATCGTCAATATGCAGCTTTATCTTTCTCTGCGTGAGAGTACGCTTCATATAATTTCTATTGGTCAGGAGCTTTGTTCCCAAAGTCATGGTTGTAAATACTATCTCACAGCCGGGAAAATACATTTCCAATTTATCAATAAGCTTTTTGAATTCATTCTTTTTAAGATATGACAGGGTATCATTGCATACAACCATTACACCTCTGTTCCTGTCACATTGTATCTCTTCCAGCCATGAAAAATCCATAAGTCTTCTTCCAATGGTTTTCTCCCTGCTTCGCTCTCCATACATGGAACGTCTTACAGACATAGTATTGTGGTCGTCAATGTTATACCACTGAATCCTGCCATTATCCATGCGCTGGAACATATTATCCAAACGACATCCGAGATTGATTATGGTACAATTCGGATATTCCATTATATATTTTCTTACCTTTTCGTCACAGGCTATACATGAGGCTGCCAATATGGTTCTGGACTTTTGGGACAGCTTAACCGGAAGCTTTTTAAAATCAAACTTGTGTGAATAGATAAACTTCGAAGCCCATTCATCCCGAATCATGTCCGGATATTTCTTACTCCAGTCCGATACAAGCTTCACCTGATAAATTTCCGTCAGAGACTCATCAAAGCTTTTAGCTACAACATCCTTAAGATATCCATAGGCTCTTTGTGCTTCCTTACTGTCTGAATGTATCATAAACTCATGATACTCGTCCTCAAATTCAAAAAATCTAATGTTGAGACCCTGCTGTTTTGCATTATTATAAAATGCGTGAGCATAGCAGTTATACATATCCCTGCTGCCTGAAAAAATTACTACGTCATCACATAAATCCGTAAAATCCTCATAATATGGGCTGGTAAACTCAGTCTTTACTGCGTAATCCTTTACCCAGTATGTATTAATAAATTCCTTTATGGTTTCATTAAAAAAATAATCCTTTTCCTTTTTAGCAGCCTCCAGGACCTGCTGCTCCAATTTCTTATCAAAATATTCTGAATCCAGATACGGAGAAAGCATTATCAACTGATCCGGCTTTCTAAAGCCCTCCTTCCATGCCCTTAGTGCAAGAGACAGGGCAAGACCCGCTCCGGTTGAATCTCCCAAAAGTATAACCTTCTCTACGTCGTGTCCTATGACAAAATCTGAATAGGCCTTTTCCAGCATATTAAAAGTATCCCTACAGCTATTTTCCGGTGCCAGTGGATATATAGGCACATAAAGGCCGCATCCGGTTTCCTTTGAAAGCTTTACTACCAGATTCCACTGCTCCTGTAAAATATTTCTACAGTGGAGACTACCGTAAAGATATATGATATATGTACCGTTAAAATTCTTCTTTGGTCTCATCCTGTAACAGGTGTTTCCCTTCGTCTTTAACTCATCTATATCAAAATCCTTATCTATATTCGCAGGCAGCTTAGCGATATATTTCTTATGTTCCCTAATCACCAGCTCATATATTTGATCCATATTAAGTTGTCCATACTTATTTTCGGCCAGCTTACCCATTGTTTTCTCCAAATACCACTTAAGATTTATGCATAACCCATGCGACTCTAATTATTTTATCATTTATTCTTCAAATCTACAACACGAAAAAGCTGTTCCCATCTGTTTTCTCAACGAAAATAGACAGAAACAGCTTTTATCTTTAATTCTTTATCACATCTTATCTAAAATATAATATTTCCCGGGATAAAAATACAACTTTGCCTGTTCATCTACCCGTACCGTATCTATTGCATCCTTTAATATCCCTGCCTCAACCTGCTTCATCCTTCCATTCTCCATGAGGCATACTTCGCCACGATATCTGAAGCCGTCACCGGGTTTAATCTTTATATTATTTACATTTACCATCGTTATCATCATGTACTTGGACATAGCAAGAAGCCTGATATCCTTGTAGCATATACTGATACCTAGAAACAACATAAATACTAACATGATAATTAGCCGTATAAAACTACGATCCATCAACTCCTCTGCATTTTCTTTACCAAAAACGCTGTACAATAAAACGGATATGCCTACACCAAACATGATACAAATTATACCACAAGCAATCAACGGCGCAGTTTTTTTCTTTACTCGTTTTAATTCCTCCTGCGAAAGTCTCCTGTAGCCTGACTCTATCGGCTGTACTTCCTGTTGTTTCATAAATTAATCATCCTCCTACTTTTTTTGTTATATATTAAGGCGAAACGCTGCCCATAATATCCTGATAAATCTCTACATCACATGCTTCCTGATTTTTAGATGAAGTAAATATTTTAAAAATAGCTCCATTCTCCAAGTCTGTTGCAGCCCTCAGGTAGTATGTAAGTTCCGTTTTTTCCTTCGAAACATTTGCGGTTGTATAGGTATAGTAATACCAATTTCTTCCCTCAATTTCTTTTTTTATGATCTCTCCTACTTTTTTATCCCCTGTCTGTGCACTTTTCTCAATATAAACAGATGCACTTGAATACATTTCCGATGTATCCGTGGATATAAATAAATCTATATCTCCCGGCATTTCATACCACTTTTCACTGGAATATTTTGTATTGTCCGGTGCAAAAGTTAATACGGTATCTGCAGGCAATGCGTAGACTGCCGTGGTCTCTCCATTCATATCTAATAATGAATCTGAGACAGTATCGCTTTTCTCCCCTTCTTCATCGCTGTGGTTTCCTATGGCATACCAGGCTGTTCCAGCAGAATCATTCACCGCTGCTTCAGCCAATTCTGCATCACCAATCAACAAATCTGCATAACGAAGACCTTGTTCATTTACAACCTCCATATTTAAAGACTCCTCTACCACCCCAGTGATATCAGCAATCAACACAAAGCTTCTGCCATCCGGGGAAGCTGTTACAATTACCTCCATATTTTTATCTTCTGTGGTTATTCCATCAGCAAGCAGAATTTCTCCATGTATTGCAAAATACAAATATTCCTTTCCCTTTATCAGAACTGTATCTGCTTCCTGCTCCACATTATAGCCCTCAGCTTCCAGTTTTCTCTGTGTTGTCGTTATCTGCCCCTTGTATTCATCATAGCTTTTATCCGACATGACAACCTCTATCGTCCATTTGTCCTCTATAAGGAAGCAAAGTGTATTGTCTTGGTTAATGATTGCATCACATTCAAACTCGGGTGTAATACTCATGCCATCATAAATTATTTCCCAATCTGAAGCCTCCAAAGCATTATTAGTGTTATCCTCTTCTCCTGTAAACAAAATAAATCGGTATACAATAACACATACAATAACGAATACAATAATTATTGGTATCGCAATATATCTTTTCCTCATTTATTTCAGGTTCCTTATCCTCTTAATCTCAATTAAAATAATAACAAACAACAAAAGCAACGCTATTGTAATCACACCTGGCACAATCAGGGTTTTCGCTCCATAGTCCATGTATACATTATCCTGTCTTTCATTTGTATAGCAAAGTACATAATCACCGGCCCTTACACCTTCTTCATCAAGCCAAACAGTACGCTGCACCTGCTTTAAATCATCATCAACAAAAAAAATATCCGCTTTTGTGTACTGAGAATAAACCTGTTCTATCTTTGCATATACCTTATCTTCATCCTTTTTATCCCACACTTTTCTAAAAAGCACTTCACAGAATATCATTAAAAAAAATAAAAGCAAGACTCCTGAAACGATTCCTGCTGTACACAATCCAATTTTATTAATCCTTTTTATCCCCTGTGTAGCCGCTTCCTTTTTTCCTTCTGTTTCATCGGATTCCGTGTTTTCTTCTGCTTTCTCTGTATCTGCACACTCTCCCAGCAACAGATAATCGGTGCTTACCTGAAATAAGTTTGCAATTGATACCAATTTATCTAAATCAGGATAGGATTTATCAAGCTCATATTTTGAAACAGCCTGTCGGCTAATGCCAATCCTATTTGCAAATTCCTCCTGTGTCATTCCCTGTTCAGCACGTAACCTTGCAAGTCTAGTACCTATCTTTACCTCCATGCCATTCTCCTGTTCTCGTATGTATTTCTTGAATTATAGTAGCAAACAGCACATTTTTAAGCAAGCTATAAATAGTATCATCCCTGCAACCAACAGTTGCCTAAGTCATATTCTCGCCTGGCGACTCAATGATGCACATTCACCAAATGCAGATTTTCGTGCGAGCACGAATCTACGCTCAACTCATCGTATACACAAAAAATGACCCGGAAGCATTCCGAGTCACTCTTATTATCATTTGTATCTTAATTTCTTTAGTATAAATGCAGCTGACGGGACTTGAACCCGAACCCACTTACGTGGACATGAACCTGAATCATGCGCGTATGCCAATTCCGCCACAGCTGCTCACCGCATAGAATAATAACACTATTTACGGTAAATTGTCAATGAGTAACTTATCCTTGTTTCTGTCAAGTAAACGTTGGCAATACTCTTATCTGCCTATTCGTACGCCATATTCCCATATGATATAACGCAAGACACGCTTCGTTTTCTATTCGG
>JBJENB010000058.1:0-2488 GCA_051879975.1 Wujia sp. | reverse complement strand
ATTATGATGTTAGTATGATATCTAGTTATACAAAGTATGAATCAGATACTAATATGGTTAGTAGCAGAAATAGTACCCTAAATTCCTTAAATACTGTTCAAAAACAGATTAATGATTCAAAGTCCAATTTTACCCAAGTTCAAAATGGTTATTTGGAGGTCCTGGAAAAGGGGATGACTTATGATGAGTTTATCTTCAATTATAAAATTGAAACTAAAGAAGAGCATGAAACGGAAATAAGTGTATCATATGCAGTCAAGGGTGCTGTGATTGGATTTATGTTAGTGTGTGTATGGGTTTTTCTAAAACATATAGTAGGGGACAAGCTTCAATCAGTATCGGAGCTTAGTGACTGTTATGATATCAGGCTGATAGGTTCTGTTCTAACTAATGACAAAAAGCAAAAGAATTACGATGAAGAGAAGGTATGGAAGAGAATAGCAACTTCCGTGCGACTTATCGTAGAGAAAAAGGAAATTGATTCCGTGGTTATAGTGAGCTCAATTCGAAATAACAGCATTGTGGAATATGCTGACAGGCTTAAGAAGGAATTGAGTCAGGAGGAAATAAAGGTTGATATAAGTGCACATTTTTTAGATGGCATTGATGATTTGGATTTGGCTGTCAAGAGTGGTAACCTTATATTGCTTGAAGCTGTTGATCAATCAAAGAATAATGACATTGTTAAAGAGATTAAGATTGCAAAGAATTATGAGATTGATATAATAGGGGCTGTTGTGATAGATGATTAGAGCCGTATGCTTTGGTTGTAACAGGTTTCGAAACTAGGAGGCATATATGATTATTACCAGAACACCTTTCCGTATGTCTTTCTTTGGCGGCGGAACTGATATGGAAGAGTATTTTAGGGAGAATGGAGGAGCAGTACTTTCGACTACGTTCGATAAGTACTGCTATGTTAATGTGCGCCATCTCCCTAGATTTTTTGATTATGAAACTGAATTAACATATTCAAAGATTGAACGTGTGAAGGATGTGGATGACATTAATCATCCGGCTATTAGGAACGCAATGAAGATGCTTGATATGCACGAGATTCGACTTGTTTACGAGGCAGATTTGCCTGCGAGATCCGGACTTGGCACTAGTAGCTCCTTTGCTGTAGGTATGTTAAATGCATTCTATGCCCTTAAGGGAAAGTATGTGGACAAGAAGAAGCTAGCTGACGATGCAATTTATCTTGAAAGAGTGTTATGTAATGAAGCAGGTGGATGGCAGGATCAGATAGCTGCTTCCTTTGGAGGATTTAACAGGATTAATTTTAGTGCCGATGGTTATGATGTATTACCGGTTATCATTTCACCGGAGAGAAAGCGGAAATTAAATGATAATCTGCTTATGTTTTTTACCGGTTTCACAAGGTTTTCTTCCGACGTTCAGAAAGCAAATGCTACAAAAGAGGATAAGAATAGACAGCTTAAAGAGATGTATGAATTGGTAGATGTTGCTGAAAGAGTGCTTACAGATAGAGAGTCTGATTTGGATGAGTTTGGAAGACTATTGGACCACACCTGGAAGCTGAAGAGACAGACAGGATCAGCGGTATCTACAGATGGAATAGATACATTATATGATAGCGGAATTAAGGCTGGAGCTTTGGGCGGTAAACTACTGGGTGCAGGAGGTGGCGGCTTCTTAATTTTCTATGTACAACCTGAGCACAGAGATAGTGTGATGAAGGCTATGAGTGACTTGCTCTATGTGCCATTTGAATTTGAGAATAGTGGGACAAGGGTCATTCATTATACACCAGAGAATTATGAACCCAGATAGGAGAAGAATATGTCAGGATTATTAAATGAAAGATTAGTTAAACATATTGAATTGTTAATTCAAAGATATCCGGTGTTAGAAACAGTACGACAGGATATTATTGATGGATACATGCTCATGGAGGAATGCTACACAAAGGGTGGTAAGCTGTTAATAGCTGGCAATGGAGGTTCTGCTTCCGATTCGGAACATATGGCAGGAGAGCTTATGAAGAGGTTTAAGCTGCCAAGACCGGTGCCAGATGAGATGGCACAGAAGCTGAAGGAGGTAGATTCGGTTCGTGGAGAAGAGCTGGCTCGTAATCTTGAATGCTCGCTTATGGCAATTCCACTTGTAGCACATGAAGCGATGACCACGGCTTACATAAATGACGTCGATGGTTATGGAGTGTTTGCTCAACAGTTATTTGGTTTTGGTAAACCGGGAGATGTCTTTCTTGGAATATCTACCTCAGGAAATAGCAGGAATGTAATGAATGCAACAGTGGTTGCTCGTGCAATGGGAATCAAGGTTCTAGGGTTGACAGGGGCAAAGGGTGGAGAGCTGGCAAATGTTGCAGATGTTGCTGTAAAGGTTCCGGAGACGGAAACCTATATGATTCAGGAATTGCATTTACCAATATATCATTGTTGGTGTCTGATGCTAGAAGATAAATTTTTTGGGAAATAAGGTGATTAGATGGTCAAGCTTAATA
>JBJENB010000057.1:0-9785 GCA_051879975.1 Wujia sp. | reverse complement strand
ATGTGCTAATAAATAAGAATAAAAGTATTATGGAGAAACGAAAATGAAGAAACGTATATATGGAACCATACTGATGGTAGCAATGATGGGTTTATTGGTTGGTTGTGGGAAGGATAATAAGGATACGACCTCAACAACAGAAAATGTAACGGAGGACAATTCGGGTAATGCTTCGTCTGACAATGCGGACAAGGAGCTGGCTTCTGTACAGGCAATGGCTGATAATATTCTGGCAGGTGGAGATTTTTCTGATAAGCTTGAGCAGATGGACAAGTCCATTGTTTTGACAAGATTATATAACCTAGATGAGTCCAAGATAGAGGATGCGGCTTTCTATACAAGTGCAGGAGCAACCTCTGAGGAGGTAGCCGTAATAAAGGTTGCTGATGAGGATTATGTAGAGACAGTTGTAGAAGCCTGCAATACTAGAATTAATGAGCAGATTGCTTCCTTTAAGGACTATGTACCTGATGAGGTACCTAAGCTTGAGGCGGCAGTTATATACACCGGCGGAAATTATGTTGTAGTTTGTGTATCATGTGATAGCGCTAAGGCTACGACGATTATTGAGGAGCAATTTAAATAAATTTACACTCTCAATAAATCATTACACAAGGGACGAGCTGTGGGAATATAATAGGATATGTAGCTTATTGCAACCGGATTAAAATGCAATACCATATATTGAGTAATATTCTATAGTTCTCCTCTCTGTTAAGATACAAATTATAGACGGTTGCTTTAAATATAATAATGAGGCTGTCGCGGGTGCGGCAGCCTCGTTCATTTTACAGCTTAAATTTTACACTTACGGGTTCATGGAGAGACTGACCACCCTTTGATTTTACCTTGGTGGTGATTACCAAGGAGTATGGCTCGTTGGTAGCATAAGGCTCTAATGGCTCAACCTCTATTATCTCCTTTTGCATATCATATCTTATGTAGGTACGGAGCTTTTGATTCTGGGAATTCGTTACAAACATTGTGTCGCTGTTAACTGTTTTTGGGTCAAGCGGAATGTTGAACTGAATTTTCCACACAAAATTTCCTGTCTTAAATTGTAAATTCTGCTTAACCTTGTTGGTAAGCTGTGGTGGAATATCTTCAATTTCCAGTAGATTTTTTGCCATAACATACCTCATAATAAATAGGATTTGCTCTCTCAATTAGAGAGATGATTCAGAAATATATATACAGTTTATCACATGCAAAATCATTATACAATAAGGATTAATGCAAGTTTTTTAGGTACATAATTACATATAATGATATATAAATTTTGCCTAAACTGCAATAAAAAAGCCATAAAAATTAGAAAATCTGCATAAAAATAATTAATTATTGTAAAATGTACTTTACATAATTATTTCATGTGACTATAATAACGAATGCTATAGGTGGCGCACGAAGAGGGAGATGTTAAAATGAAAAAAGATGTTTTCCGAAGTATAAAAAATGTTGTAGCATACCTGCTTTTTTTACTAATGATGATATGCTATCTTGGAATTATGTTTAATCTGAGAAGTCTTAGACCACAGGAATCGGAATCCTATGTGAATGCAGTTCCACGTCAGGAGAAGCTACTATATAGGGAGATGGAAACCTATACTGATGAAAGGGTTCTGTATATAAATGATAATACCCTGCCTGTGGGGGAACGATATGTATCGCAGGAGGCTCAGCCGGGAGTGAGGGAACATATCATACTGGTAACCTACAGTGATGACGAGGTAATTGACAGACGGGAAGTGTCAACTAAGATAGTTGAGAAAGCAAGCCCTAAGATTGTACATGTGGGTACAAGGCTTGAGGTTGCCCTAACAGAATAAAAAAACGAAAAATATGACCACCGAGGTGGTCATATTTTTTTGTTTTTCCGATATATAGGATAGAAATATGAAGGGTTGGTGTCGGAATGGGACAGATGTACGGAAATATAAATATATATAATGATGTCGCTAAGGTAGGCAAAAATGTCACAAATTCTTATGGTGGGGAAGCAGTACCGGCACCTGAAAATAGTGTGAGTGCAAAAGCCGGCATAGAAGAAATTCTGGGGTATCAATTTAGCAGGGGTGAAAAAATTTCTAATGCTGATGACAGCTTTGATGAATTTTTGAGGCTGCGTCAACAACAGGCGAAGGCAAAGGAAGCAGGAATTGATGCCACAGAGACGAGGGAAGAAAAGGAAGCTCAAAAGGAAATTGCAAGAAGTATAACGGATGAGGAGCTAAAACAGCTTGCAATGATGGGTATTGATGTGGAGGGTGCAAAGCTTTCCGATCTTATGGGAATTATCAATACCTTAAGGAGTGAAGCCCACAGGGAGCAGACTGCTGAGCTAATGGCTAAAATTTCGCTTGGAAATGGTGATACCGACAGATTAGTTGTAGCCGGGGCAGCAGTTAAGCTTGCGGGTAGTGATATTGAATTGGATCATGTCAAGGCTGAGGATATAGCTTCTATTGAGGATAATGAGGAGAGCTTTACTGTAAGCAATGATGAACTGGTTTATTTGTTGAATAATAAGCTGGCGGTAACCAAGGAAAATATGTATAAAGCACACTTTTCGGGAAGTAAGGCAGTAAAAGAATGCTCTTCAGAGCTTCTGAATAAAATGATGCCCCAGATAGAGAAGGTTATAGCTCAGACGGGCTACGAGGTCAATGATGACACAATTGAAGGGGCAGATTTTTTGCTTTCCAATGAATTGCCGGTTACAACGGACAATCTTAGAAGCTACATGGAATATCAGACTTTAACAGGCATACCTGTTGATGAAATTGCTTATGATAAGCTTACACCAGATGTTAATATAGTGGCAGAGGAGTTGTACACAAAAGTGCAATCAATAGATACTGCTGCTGTATATGAAATGGCGGCGAAGGGTATGGAGATTACTATTTCCTCCGCTGAAAAATATGGAAAAAACAGAGGAGAATATCTTCCGGCAGATGACTTAAAGGCTGTAACCAGCATGAGAAGAATGGAAGAGATACGTCTGTCAATGACCTTAGAGGTGTCCGTTAAGCTTATTAAGTCGGATATTAATATAGATACAAGGGATTTGGAACAGGTGGTTTCAAGGCTTAAAAATATAGAACAACAGATGATGGAGAGACTTCTGGCGAGAGAGGGAGTGGAGCCTTCAAAGGAAAATGTTGAGCTATACAATGAGGTAAATAATAAGATAACAGCTTTACGTACTGCACCGGCTGAGGTTATTGCAGCCCCACTATTAAAGGGCAGCTATTCTGTAAATACCATTCATGCGGTGTGGCTTGAAAAGCAGGAAGCTAATGTAGCTTTCGCATCTACTCAGCTTGGAGAAAAGGCGATAAGAAGCTATGAGGCGGTTGGAACTGCTCCTAGAGCGGATATGGGTGACAGTATTACCAAAGCATTTTCAAATGTAGATGATATATTGAAGGAAATGAATATTTCTGTCAGTTACGAGTCTCAGAGAGCAGTAAGAATTCTTGGATATAATCAGTTGCCAATTACAGTAGATAATATAGAGCAGATAATTAGCTTTGACAGACAGGTAAATGAGCTTATGGATAGCTTCTATCCTGAGGCGGTGTTGGGTATGATTAAGGATGGAATCAATCCTCTGGATGTGTCGCTTGAGGAGCTTAATGAAACAATAAGGCGCAGAAATTACAATGAGGGTGTAAGTGAAGCGGAAAATTTTGCCACCTACCTGAGAGATATGGAGAAGCAGGGACAGGTTTCTCCGGAGGAGAGAGCTTCTTATGTTGGCATATTCAGGGTGATGAGCAAGCTGGCAAAATCGGGAGACCGTGAAGCAGGTTGGCTCTTTGCAAATGGAAGCAGACTTACAGTCAGAAACCTTATTTCTGCCATGAGAAGCAGAAAAGCAGCCGGAATTGATGCGGCTGTGGATGACGAATTCGGCATGTTAGATGGTATTGATTTTGAGGGGAATCGGATGGATGTACAGATTGAGAGTGCATTTGCAGGAGTAGCGCAGGATTCATCACGAAAGCTTGAGGAAATAAAATCAGGGCAGCAGGCGTTGGAGGACGAAGCTACCATAGCGTTTATGGAGGAACATGGTATCGAGTTGACCATGATTAATGCTTCGGCAGTTTATACTATGCTCAACACAGAGGGCGGAATATACAGTCTGGCAGATAAGCTATTGTCAAAGCTTAGCTTTAATACAAGGGCAACAGAGAATGCCATAGATGAGGAGACTGAGAACATGACAGATTCTCTGATGGGTGAAGAAATACCTGTCAATTTTACTCCGGAAAATATACTGGAGAGTCTTACCGATAGCGATAGCATGTCCCTGAAATATGAGGATCTGAGAAATGAGCTGGTGGAATTTATGTATGCCGCAGGTGCTGTCGATAACATTTCCGGCTTAGATATTGCCACTATTAAGACTGTCAATGCAGGCTTCAACATTTTGGGAAGAATGGCTAAGGAGGACAGATACCAGATTCCGTACAGAACGGAGCAGGGTATTTCCGTAATGAATCTTACAATCAGACATGGACTTTCTGAAAAGGGAAATGTGCAGATTAGTATGACAAATTATGTGTATGGAGAGATGAAGGCAGAGCTTCGGTTGAACGGAAATACCTTGTATGGAAGCATTTATGCTGAGAGTAGTCAGGGCAATTACAGACTTATGGAGATAGAGGAGGAGATAAAGCAATCGCTTTCCGAGGCCGGCTTTGATGGACAAAATATTTCTGTCGGACATACTGGTATGACTCGGGATGATAATTTATCGGTCGAGGTTGAAGATTATAAGGGTGAGCATTTATATAGTGTTGCCGTTGCTGCAGTAAAGGCAATGAGTTTGGTTAAGTAAATTGATTTTACAGCCGATAAAAATAGCAGTTGGATAGAAAATACGGAGGTGTAAATATGAGAATAAATCACAATTCATTAGCATTAAATGCCAGTGATCATTTTGCAACCATAAATAATAATATAGCTAAATCAATGGAGCGACTTTCATCCGGTAATAAAATTACAAGTCCGGAGGACGATGCGGCGGGCTTGGCAATTTCTACAAAGATGAGTGCTCAGATTAAGGGACTTAACAGGGCGGCACAGAATTCTAATGATGGTATTTCTGTTATCCAGTCGGCAGAGGGCGGTCTTGAGGAGATACACAATATCCTTCAGAGAATGCGTGAGTTGGCTGTTCAGGCGGCTAACGATGTAAACTATGAGGAGGACAGAGATTCCATACAGGAGGAGATCGATTCTCTTGTGGAGGAAATTAATCAGATTACAGATACAACTGCCTTTAACGAGCAGAAGCTATTGAATGGTAATCTTACAAGGAGAACTCTATCTTCTAATCCGGGTATAGGAACTACGTATCTTTCAGAGTCCGTAAATGAAGGTGTATATGAAATCACAATAGCTGCAGAAGGTAAGCAGGCCATAGCAACTACAGGAATAACCTACAGCGCTGCAACGATTCCAGACACAGCAGCAGGCTCTGTTTCGGTAAATGGATTCAGTGTTGAAATTAGCGCCGGAATGACAATGACGGATGTATTTGGATGTCTGCAGAGTCACTTATACAAAATAGGTGTTGATGTAATGGCCACTAATGATGGTGGAGAGACAGAGGAAACCTTTGATTCGGGAGCACCGGTTATATTTAAGACAAAGGAATATGGTTCTGACCAAAAGCTGGAGATTTCTGTGAGCAATCCTGAGCTGGAAGCTATACTTGGCATAACCAGCGGAACCAAGGTATATGGAACGGATTGTGAGGCTTCTATTACGGTTAGTGACAAAGGATTTTCGGCAACTGCCACCTTTACCACTAAGGGTAATGAGGTGACAATTGTGGATAGAAATGGTTTTGAAATGAAGCTTGAGGTAGAGCACGGAACTGCGACAGCAGGTGCAGCAACTGCATCTATTGAGGTTCTTTCAGCAGGAACAATGATTGTTCAGACAGGTGGTAACTCGGGAGAGCAGATTTCGATAGATATTCCATCCGTAAGTGCCAAGTCGCTTGAAATAGACAGTTTAAGCATGTATACTCATGAGCTTGCGGCAAATGCCATAACTGCAATTGATGAGGCTGTTAAAGCTGTTTCCAGTATAAGGTCAAAGCTGGGAGCATATGAGAACCGTCTGGAGGATATCTATGATAATCTTCAGATACAGGAGGAGAGTGTTACTGCTGCATATTCACGTATCATGGATACAGACATGGCAGAGGAAATGACAAATTATACGCAACAGGATGTATTATCACAGGCAGCGATTTCCATGATGCAGAAGTCAAATGAGAGACCGGAGTCTATACTTCAGCTTTTACAATAAAATAAATTAAGGAGTAATTTATGACCAAAGAACAGATAAAGGAATATACCCTTAGAACAACTCAGGCGAATCATAGCGGACTGATTCTGGTGCTGTTTGATGTGGAAAAAACATATCTTTTGGATGGGTTAGCCTGCTATGATAAGGATGATATAGAGTGTTATCTAAGAAATATTGAGCTTGCAAAAAAAGCACATAATGAGCTTATGGCAAGCATTAATCCGAGGGATGTACTTGGTGTCAGGGTACTTGCCATATTGAGATTTATATACAGTAAGCTGGTTAATTCTTCGGTCAGAAGAAAACCGGATGAGCTTGACAGATGTATTGCAATGATGGATAAGCTTAGGGTTTGCTTTGAAAGACTTCATGAGCTTGATGATGAGGAACCGGTTATGAAGAATACTCATCAGGTATATGCTGGGCTTACATACGGTAAGGGTGTGTTGAATGAGAGCTATGGCAATGCCGATTATTCAACCAGAGGTTTTCAGGCGTAGAAAATTCTTGTATTTGTCTGACAATTGTCTTAGAATATTAGAATATGAAAGACCTTTGCATTATGCATTAGGTTATCTTGAAGAATCGGGAGGACAGGATATGGTAAAGGACGATTGCATTTTCTGCAAGATTGCAAGGGGTGATATTCCTTCTGCAACTGTATATGAGACCGGGGATTTTAAGGTAATACTGGATGTAGCACCGGCAAATAGAGGACATGCGCTCATTATTCCAAAGGAGCATTATGACAATATTTTTCAGTTGGATGGAGAAACTGCAGCGAAGATGTTTTCAATGGCAACTGTAGTTGCAAGAGCTATAAAGGATGAGACGAAATGTGACGGATTGAATGTAGTCCAGAACAACGGAGAGGTAGCCGGCCAGACGGTAAACCATTTCCATATACATCTGGTTCCAAGATTCAAGGATGATGATGTGAAGATAACATGGAAGCCACAGGAAACGATTCCTGAACAGCAGGAGGAATTGGCGAAGGCTCTAAAAAAGAGAATATAAACATTTTAAAAGGGTGGTCAGGAGACCGCCCTTATATTTTTAATGTCTTTAGGATAGAAAATTAAGGGTATATGACGTATTTTGATGATATATGTAGAATCATGTTGACTATTGGAATTAAATGGATTTATTATATAAAAATACTATGTAAAATATGCTATAAATTTTTTTTACATACATATCACAAAATATATGTAAGGGGATTGCAATGGAGAAAGATAAGGATATAACAGGCAAAAAGGTTACTTCCCGGGAGAATGGGGAGAAGTCTTCAAAGAAAAAGAAAGATATTAAGAAAATTCTTATGATAGTTGCACTTTCTATAGTGGGACTTATTTTTGTGCTTGTTGTTGGGGCATTTCTGCTGTTTCATCATTATTACAAGAAGCTTAACTATGACAATGGAGATATAGATTTCAAAACAACGGAGTATACTCCTGACGGGGAAAGCTTGGCGTCAGATTCGGATGCAGAGTTAATTGAGAGTGCGGATGCTGCATTAAGGGCAAATCTTGAGAATAACAGTACTCCTATAATGTTCTCAGATGATGTATATAATATTCTGCTTATTGGGCAGGATTCGAGAGATAAGTACACTCTCGGACGTTCTGACAGCATGATTATTATATCCATAAACAAGAAAACTGACGAGATAATCATGACCTCTATAATGAGAGATATTTATACAACCATTCCGGGTGTTGGCAATGCCAGAATAAATGCAGCCTATGCTTATGGTGGTGCGGATTTACTTATAGATACTATTCAGGCAAATTTTAAGATTAAGATTGACAGCTATGTTGCGGTTAATTTCTATTCCTTTATGAATGTTGTTGATGCTGTTGGTGGCGTGGAAATAACTGTAAGCGATGCGGAGGTAAGGGTACTTAATTCCTATGTTGAGGAGATAAATGAATTAGAGGGGCTTCCTAAAAATGACGGAAAGCTTGACAAGGGTGGCACCTATGTGCTTACCGGAAAGCAGGCGCTTGGTTACTCAAGAATCAGGTATGTAGGTAATGCGGATTACGAGAGAACAGAGAGACAGAGAAGAGTTCTTGAGGCTGTAATAGATAAGTCCAGGAATCTGAGTCTGACAAAGCTTAATAACCTGTTGGAGGAGGTGCTTCCGGAGGTGTTAACGGATATTGAGGAGGGAGAAATGCTTTCTCTGATACTCAATTTTACAACGGATTATAAGGATTATGATATAAAGCAGTGCAGAGTTCCTTATGACGGAACCTATTCAGGACTTACTATAGATGGGGCAGATGTGCTTGGAATTGATTTCCAGACCAATATTGATAATTTAAGAAGAGATATTTATGGAGAATAAATGATGAACAGGAGACGAATAATTTTTCTCGTGTTAAGCATTATTTGTATGACAACAATATTTGTTTTTTCATCAAGAGACGGAGATGAATCTACGGAGGACAGCTATGGCGCCGGTTTGCTGGTGGGTCGTATTTTTGTGCCGGGCTTTGAAGATAGGAGCGAGGAGGAACAGCTACAGTTTGCTGAAAAAATTGACTATCCGGTTCGGAAGTTTGCCCATGTCACAGAGTATGCCATACTTGCCATGCTTATTAGTGGAGTGACCGTAGGCTTGTGGAAAAAAAGGAGTAAGGAGCTTTTTGTAGCATGGCTTATTACTACGGCGTACGCAGGAACAGATGAGTTTCATCAGCTTTTTGTTCCGGGGAGAAGTGGAAAGATAATTGATGTATTGATTGACAGCAGTGGGGCATTGATTGGAGTACTTTTTTTGTGTTTCATAATTGCAGTTAGAAGGCGTGTTAAGGAAAACCGCAATAGGTAAAGCTGGGCTGACACGTATTGATTAAATTAGATGGATATAGGAAAATATAATACTCTTGACATCACTTATGTAATAGGTTATTGTAAATTCATATTAAAAATAAATAATATAGATATCTCTCTTATTCAGAGCGGTGGAGTCATAAGGGACTAGGAAGCCGCGGCAACCCCGATTCATTAGTGGAAGGTGCCGGCCTGAGCGATGCTAAAGCATATTAGTAATCGAGCAATAAGAGGATTTGAAATGACATTATCAAATCCGGTTGCTTCAACCGGATTTGTTCGTTAAGAGAGATAGGAATACGGAGGAAAGAATGGAAAAGGTACTATTTACATCAGAGTCAGTAACAGAGGGGCATCCTGATAAAATCTGTGATGCCGTATCTGATGCAATTCTTGATGCATGTATGGAACAGGATCCAATGAGCCGTGTCGCATGTGAAGCTGCAAGCTGTACCGGATTTGTCCTTGTGACCGGAGAAATCACCACAAAGGCAAAGCTGGATATTCCGGCCATCGTTCGTAAGACTGTTCTTGAAATCGGATATGATGATGGAAAGAAGGGGCTTGATGGTAATTCCTGTGCCGTTATGGTAGCTCTTGACCAGCATTCT
>JBJENB010000056.1:0-9792 GCA_051879975.1 Wujia sp. | reverse complement strand
TAGATGAAAATGGCGTTCCTACCGGGGAAACCGTTGAACGGGAGACAGCCCACAGAAATGGAATAAGACACAGAACCTCTCATGTGTGGATTGCAAGGTGTCGGGATGGCAGAGTTGAGCTTTTGCTTCAGAAAAGAAGTGAGAACAAGGACTCTCATCCGGGTTGTCTTGATATATCAAGTGCAGGGCATATTCCGGCGGGCTGTACATATCTGGAGTCTGCAATAAGGGAGTTAAAGGAAGAACTTTCAATAGAGGCTACCGCACAAGAGCTACATTTTTGTGGAAAAAAGAGAAAGGCATATAGGAAGAATTTCCACGGAAAGGAATTCTTTGATAATCAGGTTAGCAATGTATATCTGCTCTTTAGAAATGTAAATATAAAGGAAATAGACGTACAGAAATCAGAGGTTAGTGAAGTCCTTTGGATGTCCTTTGATGAGGTATACGACATGGTTTCAGAGGAGGATGCAATGATGAAGGAAGGAGAAAATGGAATCCTTCAGGATGACCGGAGGGCTAACAGAAGCTGTATAGCATTGGAGGAAATGAATATGCTCAGGGACTATATTGCTGACCATCCGGAATTTCTGTAATTTTTGCTTTCAATATAAGTCTTCTACCGGAGTTGACTAAAAAAATGCATAATTGCTATAATCAGAATAGGACAGAAATATCGAAAATATTTGAATAATCAATAAGATTTGGAGGAATTAGTATGCTGGGATTTAGTGAAAGAACAGACGGAAGCTGGGATTACAGATCCCTACCGAATAAGATGCTGGAGCTTGTAAAGAATGTTGGAAATATGAGACAGGAGGGTACAGGCTATTTTGCTGACAGTGAGTCGGAGATGCTTACAGTTCTGGCGTATTTAAATTATGGAGAAACCACCGGAACCACTGAATCAATGAGAGAACAGATTGATGAGGCGGTTAAGGCCCTTGACGAGAGAAAGCTTGGCGAGAGAGATGAAAGTGATAAGGTACTTATCACAACTGATGACAGAGGCTTCAATTTTTAGGAGGAATTATGAAACAGATATACAATCCGTTTTTGCCATTGTATGAGTGTATACCGGATGGGGAGCCCCATGTATTTGGTGACAGAGTATATCTATATGGATCTCACGATAAGGAGGGTGGAGAAACCTTCTGTATGTTGGATTACACTGTTTATTCGGCTCCGATAGATGATTTAAAGGACTGGAGATGTGAGGGCGTAATTTATAGTGCTATTCAGGATCCGGATTATCCGAACAGAAAGTATATGTATGCACCTGATGTGGTAAGGGGCAATGATGGAAGATACTATTTGTACTATTGCATGTCGGGAGCCTTTGGACACGGAGGATATTTTGGTCCAATCAGTGTTGCCGTCTGTGACAGTCCGGCAGGAAAATATGAGTATCTTGGGTATGTGAAAAATCCTGACGGAACACCGATGCAGGATTTTGTATGCTTTGACCCGGGAGTAATCAATGATAACGGAATCATAAGAATATATTACGGTACCAGATACGAATATCAGGAGGAAGAGAATTTCGAAAATGATGAGGAACATATTCAGGAAGAAATGAAAATGTTCAACAAATCCAGGGAGGAAATCCTATATACCGAAGGAACCGTAATGGGACCATGTATGGTGGTTGTAGGGGATGATATGCTTACTGTGAAGGAGAAGCCAAAGCACATTATTCCTTATGCGGTTAAGGGAACCTCCTTTGAGGAGCATCCTTTTTTTGAGGCGAGCAGTATGCGCAAGATAGATGACACCTATTATTTTGTTTACTCCTCAAGACAAAATCATGAGCTGTGTTATGCCACCAGCAGATATCCTGACAGGGATTTTGTGTTTGGTGGAACAATTGTGTCCAATGGTGACATCGGAATGAATGGCAGAGCCGATAAGGACAGACTGAACATGACGGGCACCACCCACGGAAGTATTGAAAAAATCAATGGTGAATGGTATGTGTTTTATCATAGATTAACCCATAAGTCGGATTACAGCCGTCAGGCCTGTGCGGAGAGAATAACAGTTAAGCCGGATGGCTCCATCGACCAGGTGGAGATAACCTCCTGTGGTTTAAATGGCGGTCCTCTTATCGGTAAGGGAACATATCCGGCAGTGATAGCATGCAATATTACAAACTGGAATATGCCCCATGGCTGTAACAGTATATATACAGACAGCTTTCCGAATGTAAACAATCAGGGAGAAGACAGGTTTATTGCTCAGATAGCAGACGATACCCTGATAGGCTACAAGTATTTTAAGCTTGAGGGAATAACTGAGCTTGAGCTGTGTGTAAGGGCTGACGGCTGTGGAAGCTTCTTTGTTTACACGGAAATTGACGGTGAGATTAAGGGAGAAATCAAGATTGAAGGCTGTGGCTCATGGACTAACTTCATAGGAAGAATTGATATTGAGGACGGTGTGTACCCGATATATCTGGTTTATAAGGGAGCCGGAGAGGTTGACTTAAAGGAGCTTACATTTCAATAGTGAGCCATGCGAATGTTTTGATGGAGTTATTATGTGATGCGATATATTGGAAAATAATTAGATTATTATGTGCCCATGGAGGAGAAAATGATTTTAATAAAGAATGGCAGACTTGTAGACCCTGTTCAGAATATTGACAGTGTTTTTGATGTGCTGATAGATGGAACAAAAATTGTCAGGGTTGCAGACAATATAGATGAGCCTGAAGCAGATATTATCAATGCAGAGGGCTTGGTTGTAGCACCCGGACTTGTGGATGTACATGTACATTTTAGGGATCCGGGGTTCACCTATAAGGAGGATATATTTTCCGGGGCAAGGGCTGCAGCTCGTGGCGGCTTTACAACAGTGGTTTGTATGGCAAATACAAAGCCGGCTGTAGACAATGTGGAAACACTGAAATATATTCAGGAAAAGGGTGAACAGACAGGCATTCATGTTCTTCAGGCGGCAACCATTACCAAGGGCCTGAAGGGAAAAGAATTGACGGATATGGAGATACTTGCTGCAAATGGTGCAGCGGGCTTTACGGACGATGGCATACCTGTTATGGACGAAGCACTTCTTGTGGAGGCGATGATGAGAGCTAAGGAGCTGGATTTGCCTCTAAGTCTTCATGAGGAGGATCCGGAGTTTATACTATCTCCGGGAGTAAACCAGGGTAAGGTTTCGGAGCAGCTTGGATATGGCGGAGCTTCCAGAACTGCTGAAGATGTAATGGTTGCAAGGGATTGCATGCTGGCACTTCATACAGGAGCAGCAGTTTGTATTCAGCATATAAGCTCGGGAAATTCCGTGGAGCTTGTGAGAACTGCCAAGAAGTTGGGGGCGGATATACATGCAGAGGCGACGCCTCATCATTTCACCCTGACAGAGGACGCGGTTTTAAAATATGGTACCCTTGCAAGAATGAATCCTCCGGTAAGAACAGAGGAGGATAGATTAAAAATTATAGAAGGTATAAAGGATGGCACAATAGATATGATTGTCACTGATCATGCACCTCACAGTGCAGAGGAAAAGGCTAAGCCTATGGAACAGGCTCCAAGTGGGATAACGGGACTTGAGACCTCTCTTGGACTTGGAATAAAATCCCTTGTACAGACAGGACATATCAGCTTGCTTGACCTTATGGCACTTATGAGCAAAAATCCTTCAGAGTTTTACAGGATGACTCCCGGAAGTATTTGTGAGGGAGCTGTTGCTGATATCGTTATATTTGGCGAAAATGAGAATTGGCTTGTTGACCACTATGAATCTAAGGCAACAAATTCTCCGTTTACAGGCTGGACCCTACCCGGGAAGGTGCATTATACCATTTGTAATGGAAAAATAGTATATGGAGAGAGATGAAAGTGAAGAGTCTGCAAAGCAGACTCTTTATTTGAAAGTATAGAATAAAATGTTGGAAAAATGCAATTTATGTCCCAGAAATTGTGGTGTAAACAGAATAGAAGGTATGAAGGGTGTGTGCGGTGAAACGCACAGGCTGAAGGTTGCAAGGGCTGCGCTTCATTATTGGGAAGAACCATGTATATCAGGAGTTGAGGGCTCAGGAGCCATATTCTTTTCAGGCTGTGCCCTACACTGTGTATATTGCCAGAACAGAGAGATAGCCAATGGAAATGTAGGAAAGCTCATTCGTGAGGAAAGGTTAGCAGAGATAATGCTGGAGCTACAAGCTAAGAAGGCAAATAATATAAATCTGGTTACACCGGGACATTTTGTGCCGCAGATAGTAAGAGCAATTGAACAAGCCAGAGATAATGGGCTTCGATTACCTATATTATATAATACCAGTGGATATGAAAATGTAGATACATTAAAAATGCTGGAGGGTTATGTGGACATTTATCTGCCGGATTTTAAATATATGGATGAGAAGCTGGCAGGTAAATTCTCTCATGCAACGGATTATCCTGATGTTGTCAAGGCTGCCATAGCAGAGATGGTACGACAGACCGGAAAACCGATATTTAAAGACAATGACGAAGAAGGACTTATGGAAAAAGGGACAATCGTGAGACATCTGGCTTTACCGGGACAGCAGGAGGATTCAAAAAGAATCATAAAATATCTCCACGAAACCTATGGAGATATGATATATATAAGCATAATGAATCAATTTACACCTCTTGACGGCTTAGCTTCCTATCCGGAAATTAACAGAAGGTTAACGGAGGCTGAATATGAGGAGCTTGTAGATTATGCAATTGGAATAGGAGTTGAACAGGGCTTTGTACAGGAAGGGGATACAGCCCTTGAGAGCTTTATTCCATTATTTGATTTGGAGGGAGTATAAAATATTTCCATAAAAGTAACAAGCTGATGCGTATATATAGTGTCAGGAATACTGACACCATGGTGGGAGGATATTAGGTGACAGATGAAGAATTTTTAATTGCTGTTCAGGAGTTGCAGAATGGTAATCAAGAAGGACTCAGAAGAATATATGATGCATACATAAAGCTTATTTATGCCATTGTCTATGATACCCTGAAAAACAGGGAGGATGCTGAGGATATTACTTCTGAATTTTTTATTAAGCTGGTTAGGATTTCTAAATCGTATGAACGAGGCAGACCGCACAAGGCATGGTTGGCTACTATAGCCAGAAATATGGCAATAGATGCAGTCAGAAAAAGAAACAGAGCCATAAATGAGAGTGGCTTTGATTCCTATGAAGATACATCTAATAGCATTATAGAGGAAACTATAGCTCAGAATGAATCGTCAACCGGCTCAGTGGAGAATAAAGCAATATTGGCTGAGGATATGCGAAAGGCTATGAACAGTCTCTCAGACAGGGAGAGGGAAATTGTGCAGATGAAGCTTATGGGAGATATGAAATTCAGAGAAATATCGGAAGCTCTGGGAGAACCCATGGGTACCATAACCTGGTTGTATAATCAGGCAATAAAAAAGTTAAGGAGGTGTCTTGCTAATTATGAGTGAAAGCAATAATAGGGAAAATAATATTTGGCATAATACAGAAGCTGAACCCGGCGAAGAAATGCTTAGTGATGCAGAGCTTGAAGCATTTTATCAGATGGCTGAGCAGGATACGCCTGATTTGTGGAATAGAATAGAGACGGGTTATCAAAATGAGATAAACCTGTCCAAGGTTGTAGATATGGAGGCAGTAAGAAAAAAGAAGGTGCGAAGGAAGTATTTTGGAGCTGTAGCTGCCATTGTACTTGTGGTTCTGATTGCTGTTCCTACTATGATGTTAAAGAGAGATGCGGAAAAGAGTGAGGATGGAATAACGGGAGATTACTCCGGTGATGTTAAGGAGGATACAGAATTTACCACAACAGCGCTTAAGGAAGCAAATGAAAATGTAGGTTGTGAATCTGACATGGCACAGGAAGATGTAAACCAGATACAGGACAATTCTGACCAGACAAATGAGAGTGCCGTGGACGATGAGGCTTCCTTTGACAGTGAAAGTTCTCCCGTTGGAGAGAATGAAATGCTATATAAGGAATATCAGGATAGATTCGGGACTCTTACATTACAGGATGTAAAAAGTGTTGAAATGTATTATGATGGTGATGAGGAGACTACCCGGGTAGTAGATGATAAGCTGGAGAAGTTTATATCTGAACTAAATAAGCTTCAACTATGTGAGGATGATATGCCGGAGCTTTTCTTTGATGATGAAGTGGTCTGGTATAATGTGACCTATTCGGACGAAAGATTTGTTACCATAATTGTGGGAGAAGAAGGAATCATAATAGATAATGATTATTATTCTGCACCGGAGAAACAGCTTAGTGAGATAAAAAATTTAATAAAATAAAAATTTCCATAAAAAAAGTAACCCTATGCGTATATAAAGCATAGGGTTACTTTTTTTATAATATGAAGCGAAAATGGAGGTAGATGATTATGAGAGGAAGAACAACTAAGAAAATAATGGCAATGTCATTATCAGCAATAATGCTGCTGGGTATGACAGGATGTGGAACAAAGGATTTGACCGGAAGCAATGAGGATAGGAAGGACAGAACCACGGAAGCTGCAAATGGTGGAACAACCACAAATATAAAGGATGATAATACTCAGGATGTCGTAGGTGACATATATGAATATTATGAGTATGAGACCGCGGCCGATGAGGATATATATATTCCGGAATATCCGGATTACAATACCAACGAATACAATGATTACACAGAAAACAGCTTCATGGCTGTGGCATCGGACCCGCTTTCAACCTTTGCTGCGGATGTGGACACGGCGGCCTACAGTGAAATCAGAAGCTATATAATGAACGGATATAATGTGGATTCATCTATGGTAAGAATTGAAGAGATGATAAATTATTTTCATTATGATTACGAGGCACCAAAGGATGGAGAACCCTTTGCAGTATATACCGAATACACCGACTGCCCATGGAATGAGGACACAAAGCTGGCTCTGATTTCTTTGAAAACAGAGGATATAGATTTTTCTGAGGCACCTGCTTCAAATATTGTATTCCTTATTGATACCTCAGGTTCCATGTTTGATGCAAATAAGCTTCCGCTGGTTCAGCAGTCTCTGTGTATGCTGGCAGAAAATTTTACAGAAAAAGACAGAATTTCAATCGTTACCTATGCAGGTCAGGACACCGTCGTTTTGGAGGGTGTATCAGGGGATAAGTATTCAACCATTGTGGATGCCATTGAGGGGTTGGAGGCAAATGGCTCAACCAATGGCTCAGCCGGAATAAACACAGCATACGACCTGGCAGAAAAGTACTTTATTGAGGGAGGAAACAACAGGGTTATTTTGGCTACAGATGGTGATTTAAATGTTGGTGTAACCAGTGAAGGCGCATTGACGGAGTTGATTAAAGAAAAGAAGGATACAGGAGTATTCTTAAGCGTAATCGGTGTGGGATATGGCAATTATAAGGATAATAAGCTGGAGGCTCTGGCAGATAACGGAAACGGCAACTATTCTTATATCGACTCAATATTTGAGGCAAAGAAGGCTCTTGTAGATGAGCTGGGAGCTACCATGATAACTGTTGCTAAGGATGTAAAGCTTCAGGTTGAATTTAATCCTGCCAATGTAAAGGGCTACAGACTTATAGGTTATGAAAACAGAGTAATGGCAGCCACAGATTTCGCCGACGATACAAAGGACGGTGGCGAAATGGGAGCAGGTCATGTGGTAACTGCACTTTATGAGATTGTGCCGGTGGACTCAGATATGGAAATAGGTGATGTAGACTTAAAGTATGATGGAACGGAGCCGATAACCTACAATAACTCCTCAGAATATGCAGATGAAATGTTTACCCTTAAGGTAAGATATAAAGAACCGGAGAGTGATAAGAGCAGTGAGCTTAGCTTTGTATGTGATAAGGAGGATTACAGCAAAGAGGGTTCGGACAATATGAGATGGGCAGCTGCGGTGGCAGCCTTTGGATTATGCCTTAAGGATAGCGAATATAAGGGTACAGCTGATGTAGAACTGATTACAAGACTTGCAAAATCCGTGGATTATGGTGATGATGAGTATAAGCAGCAGTTCATAGAATTAGTGGGAATATACTTTGATGGAATCTACTTTGATGACGTTGAAGGCTATTAAAATATGTGGATGGTTATACGCCATTTTAGGCTTTACTCTATCTTGCTTATTTGATATAATCACTTTAGATTGGTAAAGTGTGAAACTTGCCCAGGGTTATAATATTGGGTGTACAATAATGTCTATTTGGAGGTAAGATATGAGCTTTAATGGCATAATGATGCAGTATTTTGAGTGGAATTATCCGGCAGATCAGACCCTTTGGAAGAATCTTAAGGCTGATGCTACCAAATTGAAAAATGCAGGTATAACGGCTGTATGGATGCCGCCGGCATATAAGGGAATAGGCGGAGCCGAGGATGTCGGATATGGTGCTTATGACTTATATGATTTGGGAGAGTTTAATCAGAAAGGTTCTGTTCCTACAAAGTATGGAACAAAGGCTGAGTATCTGGCAGCCATAAAGGAGCTTCATAACAAGGGTATTTGTGTATATGCAGATATTGTTCTCAATCATAAGCTGGGAGCAGATGAGGTAGAAGAGGTTCCTGCTTCTGAATTCAATGCAAATAGTCGTAACCAGATGATTGGTGACAATAAAAAGATTGGTGCATGGACAAAGTTTACCTTCCCGGGCAGAAAGGGAAAGTACTCTGACTTTACATGGAATTGGAATCATTTTGATGGTATTGACTGGGATCAGGACAGAGCCAAAAGTTCGATATTCAGATTCAAGGGTAAGGATTGGGATTCAAGTGTAGATTCGGAGCTTCAAAACTATGACTACCTTATGGGAGCTGATATTGATTTCGACAATACAGAGGTTCGTGAGGAGCTTACCCGTTGGGGAAAATGGTATACAGAGATAGCTGACCTTGATGGCTATCGATTGGATGCCTTAAAGCATATCAATAAGTATTTCTATAGAGATTGGATGAGACAGATGAAGGCTGAGAGTGGCAAGGATCTCTTCGCTGTAGGTGAGTATTGGCATTGGGATGTGAATATCCTTCGGGATTACATAAATGCTACTGAGGGAGAGGTTAGCTTATTTGACGTTCCGCTTCATTTTAACTTCCATAATTGCTCGAAGGCACATGGAAATTATGATCTCAGAACTATTATGGATGGTACTCTGACAAGGGTTTATCCAACGAAGGCGGTTACCTTCGTGGACAACCATGACAGTCAGCCGGGTGGTTCATTAGAATCCTGGGTTGAGGATTGGTTTAAGCCAATGGCTTATGCCATAATACTTCTCAGACAGGAAGGATATCCATGTGTATTCTATGGTGATTACAAGGGTATTCCGAAGTCTAAGATTAAATCTAAGAAGACTGTGCTCGATAAGCTTATGAAGATTAGAACAACCAAGGCCTATGGTCCACAGCATGACTATTTTGATGACCCGAATTGTATCGGTTGGACCAGAGAAGGAGATGAGGAACATCCGAATTCCGGCATCGCTGTTGTAATGTCCGATGGAACAGGCGGAACCAAGCATATGTACATTGGAAGACAGTTTGCAGGATGTCATTTTGCGGATGCACTGGGCAATGCAAAGTATAATATTAAGATTGATGATGATGGCTTTGGGGATTTCTATGTAAATCGTGATTCGGTTGCAGTTTGGATTAGAAAAGAGAATAAGCAGTAGGTGGTAATATGGGAAAGACAATTAGAACTGAAGCAGTACAGGAGCTGTTTGAGGCCATATTAACCCTGGAGAATGTTGAGGAATGCTTTGATTTCTTT
>JBJENB010000055.1:0-9814 GCA_051879975.1 Wujia sp. | reverse complement strand
AACCGATGGGTCAGCAGCCATACGGACAGCCAATGGGTCAGCAGCCATACGGACAGCCAATGGGTCAGCAACCATACGGACAGCCTTATGGAATGCAGAAGTCAAACCCTTTAGCAGGTGTTTCAAAGGATACTTGGAAGCTTATTTCACTTATTGGTGCACTTTTGATAGCAGTTGCCCCATTTATGAACTGGTTATCATATAAGTATAAGGGCTACAAGTCATCTAGTAATATGTTCCAGCTCGGTTATAAGGCTGCTGTTGATGGCGAAGACAAAATGGCAATTTTCACTGTAAGTGCAATAATCATGTTAGTTGTAGGACTATTCCTTATTATATATGATTTTGCAGAGTATAATTCACTTCTTATGGGAATTAGAAATAGTGTATCTTCTGTTCCGGTTGATTTTATTGCAGCAGCAGTTGTTGTATTATTTGGTTTGATTGTCTTCTTTAACGGGGATTTAGGAGATGTAATCGAAGATTTGGATCATACATCACATGGTTTAGGCTTTGTTGCTTTACTTATTGGAGCTATTGCAAGAGTTGTCAACGGCGTATTTAATAAGTAATAATTCAAGTTCATATTTACAGTACATAATAGGATGTGGGATTATTTATCTCACATCCTTTATTGTGCATTAAAATAATATGTGCTATTATGTGTGGGAATTACTTATAATGTAACAATAATTTTGCTAATTATAGATGAGGGCAGGTAGCGAATTACGAAATGGTCTGTAATTTTAGGAAGGTCAGCAGTATGGGATTTGAGAATAATGAGAACTATCAGAACAATGTAGAAAATATGAAATATCAACAGGATTATCAGCAAAATAATATGACATATCATAATTACGCAATGTATCAGGATAATGCTACCTACCAGAACAGTACTGCCTATCAGAATAATGTGCCATACCGGTATTTGACTCAGGAGGCTAATATAGACAGTAGATTAGGTAAAAAAAGAATACTGAATCCAAGCTCTTTGGTCAGTCTGATGGGGGCGTTATTGATTTATCTGGGGATGGTACTTCCCTTGGTTGATTTTCAGCATTTTCATGAGAGTGTGGACATTCAATATAATTTTATGAAGGTTTGCAAGAATGTGGGACTAATTTCTGATATGTGGGCGGGAATTCCATTCGGCTTGATAATTGCTGTTATTATATTAGTGATATTATCCTTTGTTAATGTTCCAATACTTAAGCTTATTCCATGTTTATTGGTTATAGCAATGTTTTCGCTAATGCTTTTGGATGTCAACAATGTAATAAAATGGATAACGGATGTATTAGATAAATACTTTTCTAAGGAAGGTATAGTTGTCAATTTTGAAGAGATAGTAAATAGCTTGATGTATGGTCTGTATTTTCTGGTAGCAGGAACTGTAATGAGTTTGGTTAGCTGCTTCTTAAAAGGAGCAAGACAGTAGGGATAAAATGTAAATGAGCCGACTGCCAAAGGTTTGATTCATTAACCTTGGTGGTCGGCTCATTTATTTCTTGTATGTGAAGGAGCTTCGTGCTCCTATACAATAAAGCTTTCGTTTTGTTTAGTACTGCTTCTGATATACCATGATAATACCTTCAATATCAAGGGTAATAGTCTGGTTCAAGCTGTCATATTCTCCGTAGTAGGTTGCATTTGTCATATCAGTAACAGATATCTGATTTCCCACAAGACTAAAGGTAGCCTGCTCTCCATCCAAATCACACATATCACCATATACGTTAAAATATGATTCGGTACCGGATTGCTCTATATCACTCTGGGAATAAGTAATACCTTCAAAAGTCATACCCACAAGCTTGTATGTACCATCGACATCTGATGATACAGATGGCTCTTCAGTAGATGACTCTGTAGAAATAGGATCACCGATAGGATCATCAATAGGATCATCAATAGGGTCATCGATAGGGTCATCGATAGGGTCATCAATAGGGTCATCGATAGGGTCATCGATAGGGTCATCGATAGGGTCATCAATAGGGTCATCGCCAGCAGCTCCAGCAGCTGCACTAGGATCGGTCTTGTCACTTTCCTTCTCGAAGACCATGGTTATAGACATACCATCCTCTCCGTAGTCAAGGGTAATGGTTTCCTTCTTGCTGTCATAGGTTCCAGATATATCCCCGTCATCTGAATCAATTGTAATCTTCTTTCCATCTAATTTGTATGACATCTTATCGCCTTCAATATAGCAATAGTCATCATCAATTACCATTTTTGTTCCTTCAAAGAAAGCGGTGTAATCATCACCATCCATTGTAACTTCGGAAACAGCATATGTTCCCGTTACATCTACATCCTTAGATTTCTTCATTAACAGTAAACCTACAATTATTCCGGCTATAGCGAGAACTGCTATAACAGCTATAATAATCGGTACAACCGGGCTTTTCTTCTTTGATGCAGGTTGTCCCATAGCAGGTTGACCATTGCCCATAGGCTGCTGATTATAAATAGGCTGTTGGTTGTAAACCTGCTGCTGATTATATGCAGGCTGTTGGTTGTAAACCTGCTGCTGATTGTATGCAGGCTGTTGATTGTAAATCTGCTGCTGATTGTATGCCTGTTGTTGGTTGTAAATCTGCTGCTGATTGTATGCCTGTTGCTGGTTGTAAACCTGTTGTTGATTATATATAGGTTGTGTATTATTAACCTGTTGGGTAAAGGTGTTGCCACAGCTCGGGCAGTACCCGCTGCCATCCGGAAGCTGTGAACCACATTTATTACAAATCATATTTGTTCCTCCCTCATATTACTTATTATTAAAATGCAGTACATAACCTTGTTATGTACTGCATTTTGAATGTGTATTAGATAATAACTATTGCTTCTTAAATACCATTATGATACCTTCAACATCAAGAGTGATTGTTTTTTCACTCTTATCATAAGTACCCTTGTATGTACCTACTGAGTCAGTTACCTCTACTTCATCGCCACTAATCTTAATCTTGGCCGCCTCGCCTTCAAGGTCACACGAGCTTCCTTTGATGGTAAGTGTTAATTCCTGTCCTGCTTGAGCGATGGTCGCCTCATCATAGGTTATTCCCATATAAGTCATTTCAATGAGCTTATACTCTCCGTCGTACTTTCCTCCCTTAAGTATTACGAAGAATACGACACACACAATAGCAATAAGAGCTACAACCACACCGATTATAGCACCAATTGGAGCTTTCTTCTTTGGTGCAACACTTGGTGTAGTCTGATATGGAGCTGCACCCATATCAAAAGCCGGCTGAACACTTGGCTGCGATTGTATTGAAGTTCCACAGCTTGAGCAAAAAGTTATGCCCTCAGGTATTTCAGCACCACAATTTGGACAATTCATA
Organism: Wujia sp.; assembly: GCA_051879975.1. Lineage (GTDB taxonomy): Bacteria > Bacillota > Clostridia > Lachnospirales > Lachnospiraceae > Coprococcus_C. Next base: position 6,464 of record JBJENB010000055.1, on the reverse strand, counting down.
GTTTTTTCCTCCTTTTCCTTTAGCTCAATAAAAGAGCAGAGCGAATAAACGCTCTGCCCATATTTTAGCATATATTTTTGAAAATAGATATAGTAAAAATATAAATATTTATTTTTTTTTTAAAATTTAGACAATTTATCTCTAAGAAATTGTCTTATTTTTTATCTCATCTGTTATTTTTTCAATAAAGCTTGCGAGAGGCATGCTTCCCAAGTCACCATCCTCGCCACGCTTTCTGACGGAAACGGTACCAGTCTCTTCCTCGTTTGCACCTACGATAATCATATATGGAAGCTTTTCGAGTCTGGCTTCACGAATTTTGTAGCCTATCTTTTCCGCACGGGAATCCATGCCAACCTTAACTCCTGACTCCCGAAGCTTTGCATATACATTGTCTGCATAAGCCTGATATTTCTCTGATATTGGAAGTACTCTTACCTGCTCCGGACATATCCATGTAGGAAGTGCACCGGCATATTTTTCTATAAGCCATGCCAAAGTTCTCTCATAACATCCAAGAGAGGTTCTGTGAATGATGTATGGCCTCTTCTTCTCACCATTGGCATCTATATAATACATATCAAAACGCTCTGCGAGGAACATATCAAGCTGAATGGTTATCATGGTATCCTCTTTGCCATATACATTTTTAGCCTGAACATCAAGCTTTGGACCATAGAAGGCTGCTTCACCTTCCTCTTCGGTGTAGTCAAGACCTATATCATCCAGAATTTCACGCATAGCATCCTGTACCCGATCCCAATCCTCTGCTGTTCCAAGGTATTTTTCAGAATTATTTGGATCCCATTTACTCATACGATAGGTTACGTCATCCTGAAGTCCAAGGGTAGTGAGGCAATATCTCATAAGATTCACGCAGTTCTTGAACTCGTCTGCTATCTGCTCAGGGGTACAAATCAAGTGTCCTTCTGATATAGTAAACTGACGAACTCTCGTGAGACCATGCATCTCCCCTGAATCCTCATTTCTAAATATGGTTGAGGTTTCACCCATTCTATATGGGAGATCTCTGTAGCTGTGTTGAGTTGCCTTGTACACGTAATATTGGAATGGACAAGTCATAGGACGGAGTGCCATTATTTCATTGCCCTTATCGTCAACATCTGCATCCGGATCTTCGGTATCATTTAGGATAAACATACCATCCTTATAGTGATACCAGTGGTCAGATACTCTGTAGAGCTGAGCCTTTGCCATAAGTGGTGTACGAGTTCTCACATAGCCCCACTCGTAATCCTCAAGATCCTCAATCCAACGCTGAAGTGTCTGGATAATTTTAGTTCCCTTAGGCATAAAAAGTGGAAGTCCCTGACCTATTACGTCAACGGTTGTGAAAAGCCCCATTTCACGTCCCAGCTTGTTATGGTCGCGAAGTCTTATATTTTCAAGGAATTCAAGTCTTTCCTCGAGATCGGCCTTCTTTGTAAATGCTGTACCATAGATTCTGGTCAACATTTTGTTGTCAGAGTTTCCTCTCCAATATGCACCGGAAGATGAAGTAAGCTTGAAGAATTTAACTGCCTTTGTGTTCATTAGGTGTGGTCCGGCACAAAGGTCAGTGAAATCTCCCTGAGTATAAAAGCTTATTACTGAGTCCTCAGGAAGGTCGTTGATAAGCTCAACCTTATATGGCTCACCCTTCTCCTCCATAAGCTTAATTGCTTCTGCACGAGGAAGGGTAAATGTAGTGATGTCATCACCATTTTTAACTATCTTCTTCACCTCTGCTTCAATCTTATCAAGGTCCTCCCTTGAAAGAGATGGCATATCAAAATCATAATAGAAGCCCATGTCAATGGCTGGTCCTATAGTACATTTTGCATCCGGATAGAGATGCTTGACAGCTTGAGCGAGAACATGGCTTGCTGTGTGCCAAAAAGCTTTTTTACCCTCCTCATCATTAAAGGTTAAGATATTTAATGTGCTGTCTGTATTGATTATTGTTCTAAGGTCTTTAACCTCTCCGTTTATCTCTGCTACACATGCCATACGTGCCAGACCATCGCTGATGTCTGCTGCAATTTCAATTGCTGATTTTGGTTCAGAATACTCTAATGCTGAACCATCCTTCAAAGTGATAATCATTTTATTTCCTCCTTTTTAAATAAAAAAATCCCTGATGCAAATTTGCATCAGGGACGATAAATCGCGGTTCCACCCTAATTCCATCTGTCAAAATAACAAATGGCACTCAAGCTTGATTGTAACGTAATCGACGGCCTATGTTTTCATAGGCAGCTCCAAGGTAGTTTTCTGATAAGCGTATCATGAATTCTCTCTCAGCGGGTAGTGGAATCCTCTCTGTAAGCCGTTTTTATCATACTCGTCTCTTCATAGCTTATATATTATTAACTGAAACCATTGTATGTTTGTATATAAAAAAAGTCAAGGGAAAATTCTTCATATTTTTCCAAAGTAAATCAACTAGTTTATACCGTCAATCTCTTCCTTACATTTTTTTCCGTCTGCCAGAAGAGCCCTTAAGGCTACTGCATCTTCAGTTTTTATCGCATCGCGATAAGCAGAAATATTATCTATAAATATGTCAAGCTCATTTAACAGTGCGGTTTTATTTTCAAGAAACAGCTCGGTCCACATATCCTCATTCAGCCATGCAACACGAGTTAAATCTTTATAGCTGCCGGCGGAAAAACCATCGTGATTTCTGGCAGTAGGGCTTTTCACATATGCATTGGAAACAACATGAGCCATCTGGGAGGTAAATGCAATCATGGCATCATGTCTTGCTGCATCACAGACAGTAAATTTGCCAAAACGGATAGGTGAGAGGAGCTTCTTAGCACGTTCTATTGTATCGGTATCCTCCGGATTTTCCGGAACAAGAACCATTGAGGAACCGTCATACATGGTTTTGGTGCTGTAATCCAGACCTGAAAAATGTCTTCCGGCCATAGGATGACCACCTACAAACGTAAAACCATACTGTTTAGCTATATCATAGCAGCTGTCGCAAACAAACTGTTTTACACCACAGCAATCAATAACGATTGTCTTCTTATCTATATATGGGGCATTATTTCTTATGTATTCAACTGCGTGTTGCGGATAAAGCGCCACAAGGATTAAATCACATTTTCCCATGTTATCAGGGGTAAGTTCACTATCTATAATTTTCTGACTAAATGCCTTGTTTATGGTTTCAGCATCGATATCATAAGCCAAAACCTTGTGCTCGTTATGGTCACTGTATGCCTTGGCAAAGGAACCACCTATAAGCCCAAGTCCAACTATTCCAATTGTCATGCCGTCATCCTCCTACTATATAATATGTATCGGCACGATTTATTCCATAAATCCTGCCATGTCGTCGGAACCGATCTTTAGTATGAACTTCGTTCATAGCGGTTCTTCCTCGTGTTTATGACAACTATTATAGCACGACACTGCGATTCGTGCCATACTGCTGTTTCGCGAGTTTTCCGGCAGATTTACACAAATACAGGCACATGGTACATGTACACTTTATTAAATGTGATAAAAACACTGAAGCGAAAGAAATAAGCATTTGTGCAAATTTTAATAAGAAAACTGAAGTGTGCATTTACCATATGCCTGTATTTATTTTCATCTGCAGATAAGGTGTATATAACTGACCTGACATGGCAATAATTGGATTATAAATGTATTGTAGTAGAAAGGAAAACAGGTATGAATAAAAGAACAAAAATATACGTGGTTGTACTTATTTGGGCAGCAGTGGTGCTGCAGCTTTTTATTAACTCCGGCTTTAGCAGGGAGAAAATTCTTGTGGAGCAGGTTATGAACCAGGAGATAAGTAATCTGACTGAAGGAAGAGTCAAGATATATGGGTATTATAGCGATGAGAATATAGCACCTGAAACAAAGGAAATAATGGTTGTGAAGATGGCGAAGCTGCTGGGAATTAAGCAGGATTATGAGGTTAGTCATAAAACAGACGGAGACAATGAGACTACCATTTTATCCAAGAAGGGTCAAAATGGAGACACAGATATCAAGGTTATAACACTTGCAACAGTGGACAATATGGGTAATAAGACTTATGAGAATTATATGTTAGTTGAGGTCAAGCTTAAGGAGGAGGGAGCATATAAGGCCTATGACTTAAAAACCCAGCTGGTGACCATATACGAGGAATTGGGAATGGACCCAACCACTAATCTTTACCTTGGAAGCCAGATTAAGGGAAAGGTTACTCAGGATGAAATGGAGCAGCAGATAGAGAATTTCCTAAAGGACATGGGTGCGGAACAGGTCGAGCGAATTACCTTTGATGAGGTGGTATGTGTGTATGGATACAGTAAAAATATTGATGACTATGTATATCAGGGGGAGAATAGGGTAAATGTTAACATAGCATTTTCTTATGACGAACAGGAGGATATAACCTATGTTCATATGGCAGTTCCTTTTGTTGATAAATCCTTCTAATTCTAAATAGCTTAAAGGTATGCATAAAATATGCAGAGGAAAAATATCGCCTAATCTAAATGAAATTAAATAATGGGTTGTTTACTTGGAAGCATCATTATGCTAGAATGTCTGGAGTGATTTATGATTTTGAGCATATAATAGAATTAAGTAATGATATTTATACAGAAGAGGTAAGGATAATGGCGAAAAAAATAGGAAGAAATGACCCTTGCTGGTGTGGAAGTGGTCGTAAATATAAGGTATGTCACGAGGCATTTGATGCGAAAATTGCAAGATATGCTTCCCAGGGACATTTGGTTCCACCTAGGGAAATAATTAAGACTCCGGAGCAGATAGAGCTTATTAAGGAGAGCTGCAAAATCAACATTGCGGTGCTGGACTATATTGAAAAGAATATACACGAAGGTATGAATACTGCTGAGATAGATAAGATAGTTTATGAAATGACTACAGATATGGGAGGAATTCCTGCACCTCTTAATTATGAGGGATATCCATATAGTGTGTGTACCTCAGTAAACGACCAGGTATGTCACGGCTTTCCCTCTGAGGATGTAATCCTTCGTTCGGGAGATATCGTAAATGTTGATTGTTCAACAATATTAAATGGTTATTTTTCAGATTCTTCAAGGATGTTTTGTATAGGAGATGTCAGCCCCGAGAAGAAGAAGCTGGTTGATGTTACCAGGGAATGTGTTTACAAGGGCTTGGAGGAGGTTAAGCCATGGGGCTTCCTGGGAGATATGGGTCAGGCTGTTCATGACCACGCCTTTGCAAACGGATATACGGTAGTGCGTGAAATCGGAGGACATGGAGTTGGTCTTGAATTTCATGAGGACCCGTGGGTTGGATATAATACGAAGAGGGGTACGGATATGCTTATGGTGCCGGGTATGATATTCACTATTGAACCTATGGTCAACATGGGCAAGGTTGATATATTCATTGATGAGGAAAATGATTGGGAGGTATATACAGAGGATGGAAAGCCTTCTGCTCAATGGGAAATTATGGTTCTTGTCACGGAGGAAGGGCATGAGGTCCTCTGCTGGTAGAGAAGTATATAAAAGCATCCTATTGCATAATTATATAGAAAATATATTGATATGTGCAGGGGAAGTATGAAAGGATATAAATCAAAGCTTACAAAAGCAGCATTGGCTATGGCTATGCTGCTTTTTCTACTATCCGGATGTAAGGACAAGGAGGAAACGGTTCGAAGTGAGATTGACTTTACTGTGTGCGACAAAACGAAGATACCTGAGGAGCTATTTAATATAATAGAAGAGAAAAAAACAAAGGTTTTTAAGCTTTCTTATATAAATGACAGCTATATGTATGTGGTAGTCGGTTACGGAGAGAAGAGCAGAGATAATATGCATGTAGTAGTAGAGGATTTGTATATGACGGATAGTGCCATATTTGTGGAAACAAATTTATATACTGACAAAATATCTGCTTCAGATACGGATGCATATGGGGAAAGCTCAATGTACCCTTATATAGTGCTGAAGTTTGAAAAATATGATTTACCTGTGGTCTTTGACATTGATTAGAAAAAATTAAATCATAATTATATTTTGAAATGAATATATATTATAAAACATAAATGCAAGATTTATATGAATAGGTGGAGGGAATATGGATTTTTGTAGGAAAGACATACATACCAGCATACTGAAAAGCTCAAAATATTCACAGCTGACAATAGATGATGATTTCAACATACCTGATGTAAAGGAAGATATAGATAAAATCATTGCGGGTAATGGGTACATAGTATTGGACGAGGTAGCGGCTGAGGATGGCAGAGTCAGGGTAACAGGTTCCGTATTCTTTAAAGCCATATATAAAACCGTGGGCGAAAAACCCGGTATAGAGGTATACGAGGGCGAAATCCCTTTTGAAGATCATGTCAATGTTGATGGCGTGAGCCGCTCCAATCGTGCAGAAAGCAGATGCAGATTGGAGGATCTTACCGTTAGTATGATTAATTCAAGAAAGCTGGA
>JBJENB010000054.1:0-2513 GCA_051879975.1 Wujia sp. | reverse complement strand
AAACATACAATAATTTTACAATTGACAGGAAGATATGTCTAGCAGTATTTCCTAAAGATTAAGCTTGCATTATGTCCGCCAAAGCCAAGTGAATTGGACATGGTTACATTGACATCCATGTATCGGCCTGTATTTGGCACTATATCTAAATCACAGTCAGGATCTGTTTTTTCGTAATTTATGGTCGGTGGAATATATCCCTCTGTAATAGCTAAAATGGAATAGATTGCTTCAATGGCACCACTGGCGCCCAGAAGATGTCCTGTCATTGATTTTGTTGAGCTTATAGCCAGCTTGTATGCATGCTCACCAAAAGCCAGCTTTATTGAATTCGTTTCGCTTGAGTCATTTAACCTTGTAGATGTTCCATGGGCATTGATGTAATCAACATCAGTAGGAGAAATGCCGGCATCCTCCATAGCCATTTTCATGCAGACAGCGGCGCCACTTCCGTCAGGAGAAGGTGCAGTAACATGATAGGCATCACAGTTTGCACCATAACCGATAAGCTCGGCATAAATCTTAGCATTTCTTTTTTTTGCGTGTTCCAATTCTTCCAATATAAGTACACCGGCTCCTTCGCCCATAACAAATCCATTTCTCTCAATATCAAATGGAATGGAAGCCCTGTTTTTATCTGTAGCATCGGAGAGCGCTTTGATGGCAGTAAAACCACCTATACCAAATTCGGTTATACAGCTTTCACTGCCGCCACATATCATAATGTCGGAATATCCGCCTTTGATTTGACGATATGCTTCACCGATTGCATTGGTTCCGCCGGCACATGCTGTCACTACAGTATTACAGAAGCCTTTAATACCATATTCTATAGCTATTTTGGCTGAGGCAATATTGGTTATAGCTCCTGGAACAAAATAAGGAGATACCTTGTCAAAGCCTTTTTCCATTCCCTTAGAATGTTCACTCTCGATTGTACTCAGTCCACCGACTCCGGTTGCGAGGCTTATTCCAACACGATAAGGATTTGTAAATGAATCCTTTGATAAATTGGAGTTCTCCATAGCTTCTCTTGCTGCTATAAGAGCAAGAGTAACAAATTTATCCATTCGTTTTAATTCCTTTTGGGAAAAATAGTCCTCAAGATTCAGGTTTTTTATTTCGGCAGCAAGAGAAACCTTACGATTTGTAGTGTCATAATAGGTTATTTTATCTATTCCACAGATACCGTTTTTTAAGCCTTCAAGGTTTTCATTTATATTGTTTCCGATAGGAGATACAGCTCCCATTCCTGTAATTACAATTCGTCTCATGCCGGATTTTCCTCCTTAATAAGTGCGTTTAATTCAGTATTATATACGGTCATTATTTCATCCATGAGCTCTGCTACAGTTGTCATCTTATTTATGCGACCTACATTGGCTCCGCAAAAGAACAATCCCTCTTCAACATTTCCCTTAACCGCCTCAATAAGGGCATGGCTTATACAATAGGGAATGTTTTCTCCGTGAGAACATGCCTTAAGGCATAAATTGCATCGTTTAGCAGGGAATTTTTCACCCTGTAGAACATGATTAATCAGAGGCGTTTTTAAAGCTCTTCCCGGAAGTCCAACCGGGCTTGGAACAATTGTAACATCCTCAGGGGTAGCAGAAATCATCATTTGTTTAAATACAGGACTTGCATCACATTCCTCTGTTGCGATAAACCTTGTTGCAATCTGTACTCCTGTGGCACCTTTTGCAACAAGTCTTGCCATATCATAGCCATCAAATACACCACCTGCAACAAAAACAGGAATCTTAATTCCATATTTTTGCTCATATGGTGCGAGCTCCCAGAGAACATCGGGGAGTATTTCGTCTGTAGACTGGGTAGTACCTGATAAAATAGCATCCTTTTTAAAACCAAGATGTCCCCCTGCAAGTGGACCTTCTATTACAATGAAGTCAGGAATTCTTTTATAATCCTTTTCCCATGACTTAAGAATAATTCTTGCGGCTTTTCCGCTTGATACGATAGGAGCAATAGCGACATTGGTTCCTTCAACAAGCTTAGGCAGATTTATGGGAAGACCTGCTCCTGAGATGATAGCTTCTACACCGGCTTCAACAGCAGCTTTTATTGTTTCATCATAATTATTTACCGCAACCATGGCATTTATTGCAACCATGCCATTGCCGTTTGACTCCCTAAGAGCATATTGTATTTCGTTTTTCAATGCTCGAATATTAGCTTCATGTGGATTGGATTCAAAATCTTTTTCGAGGTAACCGGCATTAACTGTACTAATTACGCCCATGCCACCTTCCTTTGCAACTGCACCTGCCAGATGTCCAAGGGAGACTCCTACACCCATGCCTCCTTGAATGATTGGAATCTGAAGGTTATAATTACGAATTTTACACATATGATTCACCTATCTTCCTTAAACGATATTTAAAAATATTTAATTAAAATTATTTAACTAATTTAAATTAATACAATACTATAGCTTGATGTGATTGTTGTCAATAGGAAATGTGATTTTTGTTATTATGTTACATAGTTTT
>JBJENB010000053.1:0-2519 GCA_051879975.1 Wujia sp. | reverse complement strand
CATGTTTTTAAGCTCATCTGTAATTCTCTCCACCACAGAAAGCTTTACGGCATCCTTATTCTTGTGTGGATCATCTGTATAAAAGCCATCTATATCTGTGAGTAAAATCAACAAATCCGCATTTACAAGACTGGCAACTATTGCTGATAAGGTATCATTGTCTCCAAATTCAATTTCCTCAGTTGATACTGTGTCATTCTCATTGACAACAGGTACAACTCCCTGCTGTAAAAGCTCGTTTAACGTATTCTCAGCATTTCTTCTTCTTTCCGGATTCGTAATTACATCAAAGGTAAGAAGTACTTGGGCAGCCAAATGGTTGTACTCCATAAAAAGCTTCTGATACATCATCATAAGCTCCCCTTGTCCAATAGCGGCACAGGCCTGTTTCAAAGATAAGGTTTTGGGCTTATTTTTTAGTCCGAGAGCCTGAAATCCTACGCCTATTGCACCTGATGAGACAAGTATCACATCCTTGTCCTGATTCTTTAAATCACTAATTATTCTTACCAGTTTTTCAAGCTTTCTAAAATCAATGCCACCTGTAGCCTCATGTATGATTGAAGATGAGCCTATCTTAATTACTATCTTCTTCTTGTCCTTCAATTTTTCTCTGTAATTCATGCTGTATACCTTTCTATTGTCTATTGTATATTATTCAAGTATGCCGCAACTGCCTCAGCAACCCTGATTCCATCTACAGCAGCAGAGGTGATTCCACCGGCATATCCGGCACCCTCTCCGCAAGGAAATAATCCTTTAATCTCACTCATAAGGCTCTCATCTCTGCATATCCTTACAGGTGAGGAGGTTCTGGTCTCTACACCCGCTAAAATAGCATCCTCGGCACCAAAGCCTTTAAGCCTTTCATCATAGCTTATTATTCCTTCAATTATAGCATTTTTTACATATTCTGGCAAACAGTTATTAAGGTCTGAAAACCTGTAATCGCCTTTCATACATGGTCTGACACTACCAAATTCCGAGGATATTACACCCCTTTTAAAATCTCCAAAAAGCTGTACAGGAATCGCTCCTTGTCCTGCTTTGTAAGCCAGACCTTCATATTTTTTCTGATATTCTACTCCTGCCAGAACTCCGTATTCGCCAAAGCCTTCAGCGATGAAGTCCTCAGGCGTCACATTAACCACTATTGCGCTGTTTGAGCTTTCGGAATCACGTCCGTGATAACTCATTCCGTTCACCACAGTCTGATTTTTATCGGAAGAAGCATTTACCACATATCCACCGGGACACATACAGAAGCTGTACACGCTCCTGCCCTCACTGCTTCTATAAGTCATTTTGTAATCGGCAGCAGGAAGCATTTTGGCAGCCGGAGACGTTCCATATTGTGCCTCATCTATCATTTCCCTTTTATGCTGAATTCTAATGCCAATGGCAAAGGCCTTTTGTTCCATAGGTACAGATTTTTCATTTAAAATCTTAAAAGTGTCTCTGGCACTATGACCAATGGCAAGAACCAAAACATTGGTATTTAATTTATATTTCTTATTATCCTTTAAATTTTCTATGTCAAGTACAAATACATCCTTCTGTTTTTCAAAGCCTGAAAAAATATGTTCAAAACAAATAGTGCCTCCGAGCGAAATAATCTCTTCCCTCATATTTTTCATAATGTTCTTTAACACATCCGTTCCGACATGAGGTTTATTATTGTACGCAATTTCAGAATCTGCACCAAAGCTAATGAAATCCTCTAATATAGCTTCAATTCTTCCTTGTTTATCCTTAATTCCTGTATTAAGCTTACCATCTGAAAATGTACCGGCACCACCCTCTCCAAAGGATACATTAGAATTAGGGTTTATTACACTATTATTCCAAAATTCATCAACATCTCTTGTCCGTTCTTCAACAGGCTTACCACGTTCAAATATTATTGGTTTGTATCCATTTCTCGCAAGGTATAAACCACAAAAATAACCTGCCGGACCCGTTCCAATAATGACAGGTCTGTATACTAATTGTCTCGAACAAGAGCATGGAAACCTATATTTCTCTATTGTTATTGACATAATATTATTATTGTTTTTATTTCTTTTTAAAATGTCAGCTTCCCGGTCTGACTCTATGTCAATGCTGTATATGTATAGAAGATTATCCTTTTTTCTTGCATCTAAAGACCTTCTGACTATAGCCTTTATTTTAAAATTGTCAGTTTTTATTAATCTTTTAATTGCATCTCTAATCTTATCTTCCTTTTCCTCAACCGGAAGCTTTATTTGATTTATTCTTAACATATTGCCCTTCCTGCCCTAATTCCCGAACATAGTGCAAAGGTGATATTATATCCTCCACATTGTCCGTCTATATCCAACATCTCTCCGACTACATATAAGCCTTTTATCATTCTTGATTCAAAGCTTTCAGGATTTATATCTTTTAAATTTACTCCCCCTGCACATACCTGAGCATTGTCATAGTCACAAAGAGATGTTATTTCAAAGCTAAATTCTTTGATTTCTGATACAAGCTCATTTATAGTATCATCCTTT
>JBJENB010000052.1:0-2522 GCA_051879975.1 Wujia sp. | reverse complement strand
ATATAATCGAGTAGGTTTAAACCTACTCGATTAATGTACTTCTAAAAAATGGAGATTACGAATGAACAGGGATAATAAGTTGGAATTTCATATAAATGAATTTAATGGTCCTTTGGATCTTTTACTTCATCTTATTGAAAAAAATAAATTTAATATTTTTGATATACCTATAGTTGAGATTACGGAGCAATATTTGGAGTACGTCAATGAAATGCAGGAAGCTGATATTGATTTGATGAGTGAATTTCTGGTAATGGCGGCAACCCTAATCAGCATTAAAGCTAAAATGCTTCTTCCCAAGGAGGAAGAACCGGAAGAAGAGGAGGAGGATCCTCGTGCTGAACTGGTGAGACGTTTGCTTGAGTACAAGATGTATAAGTATGCATCCTATGAGCTTAAGGATATGGAATTGGATGCCGGAAAATCATATTATAAAGGGGCGACAATTCCGGAGGAGGTTTTGAAGCATAAGGAGGATATTAATCCTTCGGAAGTTGTGGGAGATACCACGCTTGCGATGTTGAGTGAAATTTTCAATCAGGTTATGAAGAGAACTGTTGACAGAGTGGATCCAATCAGAAGTAGATTCGGAACCATTGAGAAGGAAGAGGTTCGAATTGAGGACAAGATGGAGGAAATAAAAACCAGCATCAGAGGTCTTAAAGGAATTAACTTTAAGACATTACTTGAGGTTCAGGCAAGCAGGGTAAATGTAATAGTTACATTTCTTGCTATTTTAGAACTCATGAAGGTAGGAGAAATACAGATACGACAGGATGAATTGTTTGGTGATATAATCATTGATTCGTTAGAGGATTAGTTTTGGAGGACTTATGATGGATAATGTAAAGGAACTAATGTCAGCCATTGAGGCTATTCTTTTTTCTATGGGGGAATCGGTTAAGCTTAAGGACATTGTTGACGCCCTTGAAACAGATAACGCCACAGTTGAAAAGGTAATTAATTTGATGATGGATGCGTATGAAGGAGACCAGCACGGAATACATATTGTTAAGCTTGAGGATTCCTATCAGCTTTGCACGAAAGTCAATCAATATGATACCTTGTCAAAGCTTGTTAATATACCTAAAAAGCATAATCTTACAGATTCCTTGATGGAGACACTTTCTATCGTTGCATACAAGCAACCGGTTACAAGGCAGGAGATTGAAGCCATAAGAGGAGTTTCCTGTGTTCATGCAATCAATAAACTGGTGGAATATAAGCTTATCGAAGAGGTGGGAAGACTCGATGCAATAGGACGTCCTATTTTATTTGGTACAACTGAGGATTTCCTCAGATGCTTTGGAGTAACCTCTATGGACGAGCTTCCTATTATTACGCCGGACAAAATTGAGGACTTCAGACAGGAAGCTATGGAGGAGGCAAAGCTTACTGTAGAGGTTTAGATAATTACAGTATTCTTTCTATTTCGATGCCTGATGACTTAGACAAATCAATAAAGCTGTCTTTTGTTTTAATCATTGGTCTTGACAGGTTTACCTTATTGATATATACAATATCACCCTCCTGACCATTGCTAAGCTGTACCTTGCAATTCATGTAGCTGTTTACCACATGCTCAAAGAAGGTCATCAGATATTGGGGATTATATTTTTTCAGACCATCCTTTTCAAAGGTGTTAATGACGGTAAATGGGTTGATTGCGCCTCTATATACTCGTTTTGATGTCATAGCATCATATATATCAGCTATTGTTACAATCTGTGAGTACCAGTCAATCTGTTCCTGCTTTAATCCCAAAGGATAGCCGGAACCGTCACATTTTTCATGATGCATAAGGGCAGCATATTGGATATGTAAATCCATTTTTTTGTCTTTTAGTATTTCATAGCCCTTCTTGGTATGGGTTTTGATGATTTTATATTCGTCATCAGTAAGCTTATCCGGCTTCTTGAGAATTCTCTCAGGGATAAGCAGCTTTCCTATATCATGGAGAAGACCACAAAGGGTCAAAAGTTCAATTTCGTTAGGGGATAATTCCAGCCAGGTACCGATGATATTGCAAATAAGAGAAACATTTAAGGAATGAGTAAAGGTAGAATCATCGTAGCTTTTTATGGATGAGAGCATGGTAAACACGCCAAGAGGAGACTGACTTGCTTTCAGAATATTGTTAGTGCCCTTAAGCATAGTATCTATATCAACTTTGGCATTTTTATGAACGATATCATTTAGATTTTCTTTAATGTCATCAAGGTTATTCTCATATCTTCTCTTGAATTTCTTAAATTCATTTGTTTGGACAATAGGATTTTCTTCATTCAGGACTTCCGAATCGGCTGAAGCATCCCTATTTGTCAAGTCTAATTGATCTGATTTACGTTTGGATTCATCTGTAATCTCAACAAATAAAACATCATTTTTCACTAGCTTATCGATGATGCTTTTGGTAATAACCGTATTCTTGGTTAATACCAGCTTGCCCTTGGAAGAGTATGTATCTACAAGGGTTACCATTCCCTCTTTTAAATCTGATGTAAATAATGTGCCCATATTAG
>JBJENB010000051.1:0-2524 GCA_051879975.1 Wujia sp. | reverse complement strand
ATTTACCCTCTGTGTCAAAGTTTTCATCAAAGACCTTATAAACAAATCCGGTTATAAGCTCATCTCGCTTTTCCTGTTCAAGCTTAGTCCAATCATTATCAAGATTGTCATGTACATGCCTGTACAGAGCCTCCATTGCCGAATGAAGGATATTGCCCACATCTCTCTTATCAATGGTCTTCATTTTCCTCTCGTCAATTCCAAGGGTATATCTAAGGAAAAATGAATATGCACATTTTGCATATTGCTCCAGTCTGGACACAGAAAGCACAGCAAGTCTAAGCTTAAGCAGATCTGACACATCCTTACTTAAGCTCTCCGGAATATTGCTGTATGTCATGGCATCCTTTATCCTGCTCATAAGCCCCTCTTCATCGAAATCCATATATAGCCTGTATAGACTAAGTGTACTTTCCAGATTCTCAGTATCTCCCTCCATCAGCTTCCTCATTCCCTGAATAAGTCCGGATACGGATGCCTCTCTGGTGCTTACCATAATATGATCCCTGTTATTTACTACAGCGAGCTTCGGAAAAATATTGTTTATTCTCCCTATTATGTAGGAAGGTCTCATGGGCTCATTTCCGTCACTCATGGTAGTGTAGGAAATATATAATTTCTCCGATGGCTTTGTCATATTGAGATAGAGATAAAACTGTTGGGTATACGCATTCATCCTCTCAGTAGGTGCAAGTTCCAGATTGAAGCCAAGCAGTCTCTCCTTATCCATGTCACTTATAATCTGTGGAGCAACACCGGTATTCGGTATAATTCCATCATTCATTCCCAATATAAACAGCACCTTGATGTCATCTAATCTGGTTCTTGTTATATCACCCACTATTACCTGATCCAGACATCCGGGAATCCTGCCTATGGAAATATCCTTCATGCCAACCTCCAGAATATCCCTGAATTCTCTGGCATCCATTTTTTCCTGTGGCATTATCGCTAAAATTTTATCAAGAGCCTTAATAATGCTCTCAAAAATGTGTGGTTGCTCCTCAAGTCCTTCCTCATAGGAAAGCTTATCCATAATATCCTTAAGCGCTTCAACATAAGTGGTTGCGATATTGCCTTTCCCCTTTGTTCTCAGATAAAACGGGCTCAGAATCTCCATAATGTAAGCTCTTATCTCCTCTGTCTCGCAATTCCACTCCCCATTCCACCAGGAATAGCCTCTTATACCCTTCTCCAAAACATCATTTTCCAAAAGCTCTATATCGTCAATGCTTATATCCATGACTCCGGACTTAAGAAATGCGAACACACTGTCATAGGAAAAATTCTCATCAACTATTCTAAGCAGATGACCTATGGAATCCACGTAAGGATTATTCTTAAGTGGCTCATTGTAATCAAGGAAATACGGAATGTCATATATTGGAAAAAGCTGCTTAACATAAGCCGCCTGTTGCTCCAGACTTCCACATACAAGGGCAATATCCCTATATCTGTAATCGCCTGTTCTTATTAACTCCCTGATACGAAATGCAACACCATTTATTTCTTTTCTTCCATTGTCATATACATCTATACTGATTCCCGAAGGAATATCTGCATATCTTTTATATGGATATCTAAACAGATTGGCCTCCAAATGCTGTAGTCCGCTATCCGTATTTGACCATCTTCCCTTTTCGCCTTCTATAAATATGTCTTCCTTAACCTGTACCTTTGACCTGATTGCCAATTCCTTCACCTTACTGATTGTTTCCTTCGTGAGATAGAATAGCTCATGAGGATTAAGCGTCTTCCTATCATAATGCTTTCTATCAATGGTAAGTATAACTGTAACATCAATTGCATTGACAAAAAGCTTTGACAATACCTTTAGCTGAATAGGAGTAAAACCGGTAAATCCGTCCATAACAATCACACTTTTTTTCATCAGGGCTGAGGCATCAATGTAATTAGCAAGGAGCTCTGTCAGCTGCTCGGCTACAATATATTCATCCCCGATTCTATCCTGAAATGCCTCAAATATAAGCTTCATGTCTCTAAGTTTTCTTATGAGCAGAGCATCCTCTGTCTCATCCAGCTCCTCCAAAGCCCTAGCTAAACGAGATTTATCTATGTCGTACTGATACATTTCTGACATAAGAGATTTTACCTCATCTATAAAGCCCAGCTTGTCCAGACAATCGCCGTAAATGCTTAGCTCGTCCCTAAGCTCCCCTGCCACCTGTCGGATAAGCATGCTTTTTCCGAAGTCCTCCAATACATTAGCCGGTTTAATATTAAGCTCATCAAATACTCTGTAGCTTAATCTGTTAAATCCGATTACATCAATATTCATTGAACCCATGTTAGGATGCAGACAAACCATCTTCTTCTGCAATGCCATGGAATATTGCTCCGGCACCAATAATATATAATTAATATCAGGATTATCTATGGAATCACGAATCATTTTCCTATATGTATAATATGATTTTCCTTTCCCCGATGAACCAAGTACAAATTGCAGTGCCATAAAGCACCTCCTATTTGATAATAAATTATAATTTAAGTAACACAACCT
>JBJENB010000050.1:0-2526 GCA_051879975.1 Wujia sp. | reverse complement strand
ACAATCGCTTCATCTTTCTTTCTTGATAATGCTAACATATTTTTCCCTCCCTATGCGTATATTTCCTTATACATATCGACAATAGATTTACCCTGACTGCTTCTCAGCATTTCTGCGTCTCCTGCGAGAACACATTTGCCATTCTTGATAAATATTGCATAATCCACAATCTTCTCCAGCTCATCAACAAGATGGCTTGACATTATTACTGCTGTTTCCGGAGAAACATTGGATATAATTGTGTTTATTATTTTCTCTCTTGCAATGATATCAATTCCGTTAAGTGGCTCATCAAGCATGATTACCTTGCTGTTTCGAGAAAGTGTAACCGCAATCTTTAGCTTTGCCATCATACCTGAGGACATTTCCTTTGCCTTAAAGCTTTCCTTTAAATCCATCTCCTCAAGCAGCCTCAGATACTTTTCATAAGAAAAATCCTCAAAGAAATCCTGATAATATTTACCGATATCACGGCAGCTCATGTAGCTATAGAAATATGCCTCAGTTGGCATGTATGCTATCTCCGACTTTGTTTTGTAAGTTATTTCATTTCCGTTCAGAGATACAATACCCGAGTCAGGTCTTATCAGACCTCCAATCATTTTCATAAGGGTACTTTTACCGCTTCCGTTTGGGCCAAGCAATGCATATATCTTACCCGGATAAATCTCAAGGTCAAGACCATCCACTGCCGTAACCTGCATGTATTTTTTTACAACATTTTCACACTTTAACATAACTTTCCTCCCTGCAATTATTGATTATAGTAATCCTTAATCATATTAATTATTTCATCTGACGAATATCCCAAGCCCGAAATACTACTGTCAAATTCAGCTATCAGCTCATCTGTTATCTCCTTCCGTAATTTGTCTCCAATGGGCTCTTCTGTGACAAATGTACCTATACCTCGTCTGGTAAAGGACAAGCCCTCAAGCTCCATCTCATTATAAACCCTGGCTGCAGTATTGGGGTTTATCTGATATTGGATAGCCAGTTCTCTGGAAGAAGGGAGTTTATCGCCATATTTTATTTCCCCCGATATTATCCTTCGCTTAATATCCTGTATTACCTGAAGATATATGGGAATGTTGGCCTTAAAATTCATTTTGTATTCGCTCCTCACTACTGTACTAGTTGTATAGTACACTATTGATATATGTATGTCAATATCTATTTATAAGATTTTTCTATTTAATAACGCAATTTACATAAATGATTATGGCTCAGATAAGCCTTTTGCCATGTATATAAAAAACGCATGTCCAACTGGCATGCGTTTTCTACACTATTATATTTTAGAATTTTATTTTACTACAAAGGAAATAATCTTGTTTGGCACATATATTTCCTTAACAACCTTTTTGCCCTCAAGGAATCCGGCTATCTTCTCATCTGCCCTTGCGAGAGAAAGTGCTGTATCCTTATCAGCATTGTTAGGTATTGCCACAACATTTTTAACCTTACCGTTTACCTGTACACCGATTTCTACAGTTGCCTCAACTGTCTTTGACTCATCATACTCCGGCCATGCAGAAACTGAAAGGAAATCATCATGTCCAAGGTACTCCCAGATCTCCTCGGTAAGATGTGGAGCGAAAGGTGAGAGAAGCTTAATAAATGTCTCCAGCTCACTCCTTGAAAGCCTTCCAACATCATAAATGCTGTTGACAAGTCCCATAAGAGTTGCAATAGCTGTGTTAAACTTTGTCTCCTCAATGTCTGAGGATACCTTCTTGATTGCCTTGTGGAAGCTTACCTCAAGCTCTTTGGTATACTCCTCATCCGAAACAATATCCGTAAGTGCTGCCACTCTCTCAAGGAACCTCTTACAGCCCTTTACTGAGCTGTCATTCCAAGGTGCTGCGGCACCATAATCTCCCATAAAGAGCACATAGGTTCTAAGGGTATCTGCGCCATACTCCGAAACGATATCAAGAGGGTCAACAACATTTCCCTTTGATTTACTCATCTTCTCACCATCAGGTCCTAAAATAAGACCCTGAATTGTTCTCTTTGCATAAGGCTCTGCTGTATTGACAATACCCTCATCATAGAGGAAATGATGCCAGAATCTCGAATAAATCATATGTCTGGTAACGTGCTCCATTCCGCCATTATACCAGTCTACCGGCATCCAGTATTTGAGCTTGTCCATCGACGCAAGCTCATTATCGTTATCCGGGTCAATATATCTGAGGAAATACCATGAAGAGCCTGCCCACTGTGGCATAGTATCGGTTTCCCTCTTCGCAGCGCCCCCACACTTAGGGCAAGTGCAGTTTACATACTCCGGTACATTTGCCAGTGGTGATTCTCCGTCAGCACCCGGCTCAAAATTCTCAACATCAGGAAGCTTTAGAGGAAGCTCATCATAAGGCACAGGAACAATACCGCACTTCTCACAGTGAATAAGAGGAATCGGTTCACCCCAGTATCTCTGTCTGTTAAATGCCCAGTCCTTCATCTTGAACTGTACACCGGCCTCACCAATGCCCAGCTTCTGAATCTCCTCAACCATTCGGG
>JBJENB010000049.1:0-9917 GCA_051879975.1 Wujia sp. | reverse complement strand
AGATTAAGGAACAAATTCATATTCCTATTGTGGCTGATATACATTTCGATTATAGACTTGCCATTGCTGCCATAGAACACGGAGCGGATAAGATAAGAATTAATCCGGGTAATATTGGTGGTGAGGACAGGCTCAGGGCAGTTGTGGAAGCTGCTAAGAAAAGAAATGTTCCCATAAGAGTTGGTGTGAATTCAGGTTCTCTTGAGAAGGATATTGTTGAAAAGTATGGTAAGGTCACAGCGGAAGGTTTGGTAGAAAGTGCCCTTGACAAGGTGGAGATGATTAGACGTTGTGACTATGAAAATATGGTTATAAGCATCAAATCCTCTGATGTCATGATGTGTGTTAGGGCTCATGAAATAATAGCTAAAAAAACAGATTTTCCTCTTCATGTAGGCATCACAGAGGCAGGTACGATTTATAGAGGAAATATCAAGTCAGCAGTAGGTTTGGGAATGATACTCGGACAGGGAATAGGAGATACTATCAGAGTATCTCTCACCAGTGACCCGGTTGATGAGATTATCTCTGCAAAGACCATTCTTAGAACCTTGGGGCTGAAGAAGGATGGCATAGAGCTTGTTTCATGCCCTACCTGCGGAAGAACCAAAATAGATTTGATAGGCTTGGCCAATGAGGTAGAGAAATTAGTACAGGAGTATGACCATCTGTCCATAAAGGTTGCGGTTATGGGGTGTGTTGTAAACGGTCCAGGGGAATCAAGAGAAGCAGATTTGGGTATAGCCGGTGGAATCGGAGAGGGCTTGCTGTTTAAGAAGGGTGAAATCATTAAAAAGCTTCCACAGGATCAGCTTCTCGGTGCGTTGAAATACGAGCTGGATAACTGGGTGTAAGGATTAGGAGGAATCATATTGGATAGTAAGCTTTTTAGGGATGTATTCCCGGGCTTGAAGCTTGACAATAAAATAGAGGATCTGATTGGTCAGACAAGAATAGAGAAGATAACCATGTTCAATTCAGTAGGGAAGATGGTTATTTCTCTTTGCAGCGATAATTTAATTTCCAAGGAACTCATATATAAGGTGGAGGAAGCGTTAAATGCTTTTGTATGGGAGAAACAAAAGGGAAGCTGTGAGATAAGGGAACGGTTTTTGCTGTCGGGACAGTATACTGTAGAATATATTGCACAGGTATACAGAGACAGCTTTTATCTGGAATTGGATAAGATAAGCAAGGTTGCCAGCAGATTGTTAAAGCACGGAGAATGGTTTTTTGATGATAATATTATCACTCTTGCCCTTGAGGACAACAGTATTGCAAGAAATCATTCTACATATATTAAGAATTATCTGGAAAATACATATAGAGAAAGATTTGGCATGGAGGTAATGGTAGGCTTTAACTATACTGAGGAGAATAAAACCAAGCTAAGAGAGGCAAATGCACAGAAGTTAAGGCAAATTGTCAAGGCAATGGAGCAAAATGCTTCGGAGCAGTCTACAGTCGGTGATAATACTGCTGTGACATCGGAGTCGGATAAAAGGGTTATAGACGAGAAGGAAAAGGAAGCTGTTCAGCAGACGAATCATGCCCAGGCAAAGCCAAAGCAGATCAAATCGAAATCCGATAATAATGACAGGAAAAGCTATAACCATGATTATGGTGACAGACAGAGAAAAAGTAATAATGCTCAGGACCCGGATGTATTTTATGGAAGAAATTGTGAGGGCGATATAATTAAGATTAAGGATTTGTTCGACGGAATAGGTCCGGTTTGTATTCATGGACAGGTACTTACTCTGGAAGACAGAGAACTTAAAAGTGGTAAATATATTATTTCCGGTAATATAACAGATTTTACTGATACTATTTCATTTAAGCTTTTTGTGTCACCTGATGATAGGGAACCTATATTGGACGAGCTTCAGACCGGTAAATTCTATATTATCAAGGGTGTGCCAATGTATGATTCCTATTCCAGAGAAATATCGGTATCGTCCATTACGGGTATTAAACCTGCCAATGATACAAGAGAAAAACGAATGGATACTTCCCTTGAAAAAAGAGTTGAACTACATCTTCACACTGTCATGAGTGAGATGGACAGTGTGGTAGATATCGGTAAGGTGATAAAAAGAGCTAAGGAATGGGGACACAAGGCTATGGCAATTACGGACCATGGTGTAGTTCAGGCATTTCCTGTGGCGAATCACTGTGTGGACAAGGATGAAGATTTTAAGATTATATATGGTGTTGAGGGATATTTTGTAGATGATTTAAAGGACCTTGTTGTAAATGAAAAGGGACAGAATATTGATTCGGAATATGTGGTATTTGACATAGAAACAACGGGTTTAAGTCCTACAAATAATAAAATCATTGAGATTGGAGCCGTGAAAATTAAAGATGGAAGGATTCAGGATACCTTTTCTGAATTTGTTAATCCGGAGGTCCCGATACCATATAATATAACGAAGCTTACTTCAATAACGGATAATATGGTTATGGAGGCACCAACCATAGATGTGATTTTGCCACGGTTTTTGGAATATGTGGGGGAAGCTTCTCTTGTTGCCCATAATGCGGAGTTTGATACCAGCTTTATCAAGACCTATGCAGAGAGCTTAGGACTCAAATATGACTATACGGTTGTGGATACAATGACCCTTGCCCATGTATTGATACCTGAGCTTGGAAAGTACACTCTTGATAGATTATGTAAACAATTTGGTGTATCTCTTGAACATCATCATAGAGCCTGTGATGATGCAGCGGCCACAGCAGAAATATTTGTAAAGATGTTGAAAATGCTTCATGAAAGGGATATTCACACCATGGCGGATTTGAATAAGCTTGGAGCATCATCCCCTGAAGCGATTAAGAAAGCAAAAACATATCATGGGATTATTCTTGTGAAGAATGAGGTGGGTAGAGTAAACCTCTACAGACTCATATCTGAGTCTCATATTAATTACTTTAACAGAAGACCACGTATGCCAAAAAGTCTGATAAATAAGTATCGAGAGGGGCTTATTATCGGTTCTGCATGCGAAGCAGGAGAGCTGTACAAGGCTGTACTGTATGGGCATGGAGAGGATGAAATAACCAGACTTTGCAATTTTTATGACTATTTTGAGATACAGCCAACAGGCAACAATATGTTCCTTCTGGAGGACGAAAAGGCACCTGTTCATTCTGTTGAAGATTTGCAGGATGTGAATAAGAGGATAATACAGCTGGGAAGACAGTTTAATAAGCCGGTTGTTGCCACCTGTGATGTGCATTTCCTGGATCCGGAGGATGAAATATACAGAAGAATTATAATGGCAGGGAAGGGCTTTGCAGATGCAGATTCACAGCCACCTCTGTATTTCAGAACAACAGAGGAAATGCTTGCTGAATTTGAATATCTGGGAAGCGATGTGGCTAAGGAGGTTGTCGTAACCAATACAAACCTCATTGCGGATCAGATAGAGAAGATTTCTCCGGTAAGACCGGACAAGCAGCCACCTATTATAGAGAATTCTGACGAGACTCTGACTAAGATATGCTATGATAGGGCCCATGAAATTTATGGTCCGGATTTGCCGGAAATAGTGGTTAATCGACTTGAAAAGGAGCTTCATTCCATTATAAGCAATGGCTTTGCTGTTATGTACATAATTGCACAAAAGCTTGTATGGAGATCCAATGATGATGGATATCTGGTAGGTTCAAGAGGTTCTGTTGGGTCATCCTTTGTTGCTACAATGTCAGGTATAACAGAGGTAAATCCTCTGCCTGCTCATTACATCTGCCCAAACTGTTATTATACGGATTTTGATTCGGAAGATGTGAAAAAGTATGGAGGGCAGTCGGGTTGTGACATGCCTGATAAGGCTTGCCCAAAATGTGGGACCAACATGAACAAGGAGGGACATGACATTCCATTTGAAACCTTCCTGGGCTTTAACGGTGATAAGGAACCGGATATTGATTTGAATTTCTCGGGAGAATATCAGCCTAAGGCTCATGCATATACGGAGGAATTGTTTGGAAAGGGTAAAGCCTTCCGTGCAGGTACCATTGGAACAATGGCAGAGAAAACTGCCTATGGCTATGTGTATAATTATTTCAAGGACAAGGGTATAGAGAAAAGGCGCTGTGAGATGGAACGACTTGCACTGGGATGTACAGGTGTTAAGAGAACCACGGGACAGCATCCGGGAGGAATGATTGTACTTCCAAAGCATGAGGAAATCTATAGCTTTACCCCTATTCAAAAGCCTGCAAATGATATGTCTACGGATATCATTACAACACATTTTGAATATCACTCTATAGACCACAACCTGTTAAAGCTTGATATACTTGGTCATGATGATCCTACCATGATAAGGCGACTGGAGGATTTGACCGGAGTAGACGCAAAAACCATACCTCTGGATGACAAGGATGTAATGTCTTTATTCCACAATCTTGATGCCTTGCATATTACACCTGAGGATATCGGTGGTACAAAGCTTGGTACGCTTGGCATTCCGGAGTTTGGAACAGAATTTGCCATGCAGATGCTTATTGATACAAAACCAAAGGGCTTTTCTGACCTTGCCCGTATAGCCGGACTTGCCCATGGAACGGATGTATGGCTTGGCAATGCTCAGAAGCTTATACTTGAGGGAACCTGTGAGCTTTCCTCTGCAATTTGTTGTCGAGACGATATAATGATATATCTTATGCAGATGGGCTTAGACCCTGGAATGTCCTTCAAGATAATGGAGGCAGTCAGAAAGGGAATGGTAGCTAAGGGTAAGGCTGCAAAGTGGGACGAGTGGCAGGAGGAAATGAAGGCTCATGGAGTTCCGGATTGGTATATCTGGTCCTGCGGAAAGATAAAATATATGTTCCCTAAGGCTCATGCGGTTGCCTATGTCATGATGGCGTGGAGAATAGCCTATTACAAGGTAAATTATCCGCTTGAATACTATACTGCATTTTTCAGTATCAGGGCCTCAGCCTTTGATTATAAGCTTATGTGTCAGGGTAAGGAAGCGCTTGAGGCTAATATGGCTGAGCTTCAGAAGCTGGATAAGGATAAGGTTACCGCAACGGTAAAGGATACCCTGCGAGATATGAAGATTGTTCAGGAAATGTACGCAAGAGGGTTTGAATTTATGCCTATAGATTTGTACAGGGCTGACGCGGAACGCTTCCGGATTATCGATGGTAAGATTATGCCTTCCTTCTCGTCAATACCGGGAATGGGAACCAAGGCAGCACAGCAGCTTCAGGAAGCGGCAAAGGAGGGACCGTTTACCTCCAAGGAGGATATCCGTAACAGGGGTAAGGTGTCCAAAACTATACTTGATGATATGGAAAGTCTCGGATTGCTTGGGGATATTCCGGAGACAAACCAATATGACTTCTTCAGTATGCTACAGTAAAAATAGTTGATATTTTATTGTAAATATATTAGAATAACAATATATGTTTTAAAGGACGTGATAAGATGAACAACCAGAATACTCAGGATATAGGCATAATCAGAGAAACCACCATTGAGGTTCCGGATATTCTTGCACAGGTATATGAAGCACTTTCCGAGAAGGGTTACAATCCTGTGAGTCAGATTGTCGGATATATAATGAGTGGTGATCCCACATACATTACAAGCTATAAGAATGCAAGAAGCCTTATAATGAAGGCTGAACGAGATGAGATAATTGAAGTCTTATTAGAGAATTATATTGATACAAGACTCAAGTAAAATACGAGAATGACGCGATTATGGATATAATTAGGCTGCAGGTTTGCCCCTGATGAATAATTATATCCTTAATTAGTGTTAAGAGGAAGATATGAGAATAATCGGTTTGGATTTTGGTACGAAGACAGTAGGGGTTGCCATAAGTGATGAAAACGGGATAATTGCCCAACCACTTTTGACAATTGAGAGAAAGCATGCTACAAAGCTTCGTCAGACATATGCACAGATAGAGGAGATTATCAAAGAAAATCAGGTTGACAGGATTGTGCTTGGCTTACCTAAGAATATGAATAATACGGAGGGGGAAAGGGCCGAAGCAACAAGGGAATTTAAGGAGGCTTTAGAGAGACGTACCGGACTCCCTGTTATTTTGGTGGATGAAAGACTGACTACAGTTGAGGCGGATCGTATATTATCTGCTACAGGTGTAGCCTGCAGTGCACGTAAGGAACATATTGATAAAATGGCGGCAGCCATCATATTGCAGAATTACTTAGATAGAGAGAAAAATAGGAAAGGATAAGAATATGTCAGATAACAGTGGGGAAGATAAGGTAACCTATGAGAAAATAGTGTTTGATACAGATGAGGGCAAGGAGGAACTTTATGTACTTGAGCAGACAAAGCTTGCCGGAGTTAATTATATACTTGTAACTGATGACGTGGATAGTGAGGAGGGAAGCTTTCTTATACTTAAGGAAGATATGAATAGTGAAGGAGACTTCGCTTCTTACGATATCGTAGAGGATGAGAACGAGCTTAAATCAGTCATTTCATTATTTGATGAGATGCTGGATGATTTTGATTTGGAGGTATAATTTTGAAAAAAATGACAAATAAGTCAGTGAAGATTATTCCGTTGGGCGGACTGGAACAGATTGGAATGAACATCACTGCAATAGAGTATGAGGACACAATCATAGTTATAGACTGTGGACTGGCGTTTCCTGAGGATGAGATGTTGGGTATTGATCTTGTAATACCGGATGTCACATATCTTAAGGAAAATGCTGATAAGGTTAAAGGCCTGGTGGTAACTCACGGACATGAGGATCATATCGGTGCAATACCATATGTTGAAAATGAGATTAATATGCCTATTTATGCCACTAAGCTTACAATGGGTCTCATTGAGCATAAGCTTAAAGAGCATAATAATTTAGCTAATGTAAGAAGAAAGATAGTTACACATGGTCAGATAATAAACCTTGGCTGTTTTAGAATAGAATTTATCAGAACGAATCACTCAATTGTTGATGCAGCAGCACTTGCCATCTATACTCCGGCAGGTATTATCGTCCATACCGGAGATTTCAAGGTGGACTATACACCTGTCTTTGGAGAGGTAATAGACCTTCCTCGGTTTGGCGAGCTGGGTAAGAAGGGCGTATTGGCACTTATGGCAGATTCAACTAACGTTGAGAGAACCGGTTATACCCAATCTGAGAAGACAGTCGGAAAAACCTTTGATAATCTTTTTGCCGACAATAAGGAGCATAGAATCATAATTGCAACCTTTGCATCTAATGTGGACAGAGTACAGCAGATAATCAATTCCGCATACAAGTACGGAAGAAAGGTTGTAATTGAGGGAAGAAGTATGGTCAATATTATACAGACCGCTTCTGAGCTTGGATATATTAAGATTCATGAGAACACCCTGATAGATATTGAGAGAATAAAGGATTATCCTGATGAACAGATTGTCCTGATTACAACCGGCAGTCAGGGAGAGAATATGGCAGCACTGTCCAGAATAGCTGCATCAATTCATAATAAGATAACAATCAAGCCGGGGGATGTGGTTATTTTTTCTTCAAATCCTATACCGGGAAATGAAAAGGCCGTATTTAAGGTAATTAATGAGCTTGAAATGCAGGGTGCTCATGTAATATTCCAGGATACACATGTATCGGGACATGCCTGTCAGGAAGAACTTAAACTGATGTATGCGCTTACCAAACCAAAGTATGCAATCCCGGTTCATGGTGAATACAGACATCTCAAAAGACATGCTGAGCTTGCTGTGGAGATGGGAATACCGAAGGAAAATGTAAAAATATTATCAACCGGTGATGTGCTTGAGATTTCCGAGAATTCATTTGAGGTAACCGGCAGAGTTACGGCACAGGGAATTCTGGTTGACGGACTTGGCGTGGGCGATGTTGGAAACATTGTGTTGAGAGATAGACAGCATCTGTCTCAAAATGGTTTATTGATTATAGTTGTTACCTTGGAGAAAGAAAGTAATCAGCTCATAGCCGGGCCGGATATTGTATCCAGAGGATTCGTTTATGTGAGAGAATCCGAAAACCTGATGGAGGAGTGCCGAGAGGTTGTTCAGGATGCACTTGATGCCTGTCTCATGAGAGGAATATCTGATTGGGGAAAGATTAAGACAAGCATTAAGGATTCTTTAGGAGAATTTCTGTGGAAAAAGACAAAGAGAAGCCCGATGATACTTCCTATAATAACAGAGGTATAATTATGAAAGAAGTAATAAATCAAAGCAAACAAATAAATGAGCATATTAAGCAAACATCTGAGTATAAAAAATATATAGATACAAAAAAGGCTCTGTATGATAATATAGAATTATGTAATATGCTCAAGGAATTCAGAAATCGTAATTATGAGCTTCAGAACAGAGTTGGCGTTAATCCCTATGATGAGGTAAGCGCGTTAGTTAGAGAATATGATGAATTGCTTCACAATTCTATCGTAAGCGATTTCTTAAGGGCAGAGCAACGTATATGTAAATTAATGCAACAGGTATATAATGCTATTGCAGAAGGATTGGAGTTTGATTACCCAGATGAATAATAGTACGACATCTAAGAAAAAAAGAAAAAAGAATACATTGGATGAAACGGTCAGAAAAGGATTTAAACGTTCTGCCGGATTTACATGGGGATTGCTTGTCAATGTAATAATAGTCTATATCGTAATCAAGATATTTTCTTATTCATTTAATTTCGCTTATAGCATGTTTGGAGACGTGTGTAAGGATCCGGGAGATACTACTTATGTGACGGTGGATATTCCTGAAGATTCATCTGTGATTCAGATTGGACAGGCCCTTGAGGATGCAGGAATCATTGAAGATAAGTATGTATTCTGGGGCAAGGTTAAGATTAGGGGCTATGCCAGCAAGATTATACCCGGCAAGTATGCTTTATCGGCATCCATGAATTATGATGATATACTTATCAGGATTTGCAACATAAAAGTGGAAACTGAGGAGGAATAGACTGTGGCGGAATTTGAGCGAATCACCTCCTATATCAGGTCACTTATACATGATGAAGCCGGATATCTGGGGGAGATATATAATGAGGCCAAGGCTGATAACGTACCGGTTATCAGACCTGAGGCAAGAGAATTTATGCGCACCCAGCTGTTGCTTACCAAACCTGAAAATATTTTGGAAATTGGAACAGCAGTAGGATACTCAGCTTTGTTTATGAGTTCCGTGGTGAGACAGGCTGCCATAACAACCATGGAATTAGATAAAGAGAGGATAAAAATTGCAAAGTCCAATATCAGAAAAGCAGGTAAGGAAAAGCAGATTAATGTACTTGAAGGAGATGCAAATGATCTCTTAAAGACGCTGCCGGATACCTGCTATGATTTTATCTTTGTGGATGCTGCAAAGGCACAGTATATAAATTATTTGCCGGAGATAAAGAGGGTTGCGGCAAAAGGAGCAGTTATCATAACTGATAATGTGCTTCAGGAGGGTGATGTTCTGGAATCCCACTTCCTTGTGGAGAAAAGGAACAGAACCATACATGATAGAATGAGAGATTATCTGTATGCAATTTGTAATGATGAGGAGCTGGTTACATCTGTAATGGCAATTGGAGATGGGATGTCGCTAAGTATAAAAAAATAAAAAGGCTGATAATAATTGTTAGAATACAATACGGTTTGGGAGCATTGAAAATGGACATGAAATGTAAGAACAATAGAATACCTGAGCTTTTGATTCCGGGAGGAAGTCTGGAGACTCTCAAGGTTGCAATAGATTATGGAGCTGATGCAGTATACGTTGGTGGACAAAGATATGGTCTCAGAGCGAAAGCGGATAATTTTAGCTATGAGGAATTAAATGAGGGCTGTGATTATGTTCATGCTTCCGGTAAGAAAATCTATATGACGTTAAATATTTATGCGCATAATGATGATATATCCGGTGTCAGAGAATATC
>JBJENB010000048.1:0-9937 GCA_051879975.1 Wujia sp. | reverse complement strand
AGAAAATTATAGAAACGCTGACCGGGTATATTATGGACAGTCTTGGTATAGATGAAGAAAAGCTTTCGTCAATACTACAGGATATGGATATACAGGCTGTTGATTTACTGGATTCAGATAAGCTGAAAGCCTTCGTACTCTATGCATCAGATTCGAAAGAAGTAGATATGCTGATTAATGAGGATTTGTCACAGCTGGTAAATGAGACGATGGAAGCCTTGCAGAATATCATAGATGAATTTGATATGGAATCTGATTTTCCTAAGCTTATTGAAGAATTTAAGGCTGTAATTCAGGATAAAGAAATTAACCTTTCGGAAACAGCAAAAATGCAAAATCCTGATAGGGAAAAGGTTATGCAAAATGAACCAAATGCCGATAAAATAGTTGATAATGAGGTCGGATATACCCAAACAGATACTGCTGAAGAAGCTAGTAATAAGAATTTTAAGGAAAACGGACATGAAGACAGTAAGGAAAACCGCTTGTCTGATAATTTGAATCATGCAATTGATATAGCATTCGGTAGTGCAGATGGTATTGAAGAAGCTTCCTTTGTCAATGAAATTAATGAAGCAGATATCGTAAAACAGATTATTGACGATATAAAAGCCAATGTTACAAGAGATACCAGAAGTCTTGAAATAAAGCTTAATCCTGAAAACCTAGGTAAAATATCTATTACTGTCACTGAAAAGGAAGGGGTTATGCAGGCGAGAATTATTGCAGATAATGAAGCTGCCAGGAACGCAATCGAGACAAGTCTTTCACTCCTTAAGGAAGCCTTTGATAACCAGGAGCTTAAGGTTGATGCCGTTGAGGTAATGATAGCAGACTATGAGTCCTTCAATCAGGAACAGACAGAAGGTGAGAATCAGGATTCAGAGGGGCAGATGAAGGGTCAAGCATCGGGAATCAATCTTGACGACCTTGATGAAGAAGATAGCATATCAGAGGAACAAAGGCTCGAGGTTGAGATTATGAGAGCCAATGGTAACAGATTAAGCTATTCTATATAAAAATGAAAGGAGGAATATAATGGCTGATGCAATAATTGGAGGTATAGATACCTCAAAGGCAGATTCCTATGTTTCAAGTAAATCGAAGGATAACTCCTCGGACTTGGATAAGGATGCATTTCTACAGCTTTTAGTCACCCAGATGCGATATCAGGATCCGCTTGATCCCGGAGACAGCACAGAATACATGTCACAGCTGGCACAGTATTCATCACTTGAGGCGACAATGAATATTAGCTCAACTCTTGAAAAGGGAAACGCATTAAATCTTGTAGGTCAGTACGTAATAATGAATACTACGGATTCCACAGGAGAACAATCAATGATTAGTGGTTTGGTTGAATATGCTACAGTGAAAGATGGAGAAGTTTTACTATCGATAAATGATAAGTATTACCCGGCTGATGACCTTGATTCAGTTGTCGACTATGATTATTTTCTCTATCTTCAGTCATTAAACAGTAGTTTCGAGGATAAAGAGGATGTGTCTGAGAATACAGGAACAGAAGCTGAAAATGAGATTGAGAATGAGACAACGGAAGAAGCATAGGATTTAGGGAGGTTTTGATATGAATGGACTCAATTCAAGGCTTATCTCTATAGAACAGGCAACCGACATTTATGCAAATAAAGTATCTAGGACGCCGAAGACATTTTCTGATGAGCAAAGCCTGTATGGGAGCTTTCAGGATATTTTAAATCAAAAGACTGAAGGTACAGAATATGTAAAATTTTCAAAGCATGCAAATGCCAGACTTCAGAGTAGAAATATTAACCTTTCGGATGAACAGCTTGGCAGGTTAAATAATGGAGTTGCCAAGGCGAGAGATAAAAGCATTAATGAATCTTTGGTTATGATGGATGATTTGGCATTTATTGTTAATGTAAAAAATAATACAGTTGTAACAGCTCTGGATCAGAATGATGACAGTGTGTTCACCAATATCGACGGAGCAGTTATCGTATGACAGCCGGACCGATACGCAATGTATGGAGGCTGGGGTTTCGGAATGACAGAAGAAACCAAATAATATTATGAAGCGGAGGTCACTTAATTATGATGAGATCACTTTATTCTGGTGTTGCAGGTCTAAAAACTCACCAGACAAAGATGGATGTAATAGGTAATAATATTGCTAACGTTAATACTATAGGATTTAAATCCTCTTCGGTATTGTTTCGAGATGTGCTTTACCAGACAACTGCAAATGCTACAGGTGCCACAGCCACAACAGGTGGTACAAATGCATCACAGATTGGTCTTGGTACAAAGGTATCATCAATATCAACTTCAATAACAGAAAGTGGTGCTGCACAAAGTACAAATAATCCTTATGATCTTATGTTAAACGGTCCAAGCTTTTTTATAGTAAGCCGTGGAGGACAGAATTATTTTACTAAGGTTGGTTCTTTTCTTACTGATGGAGCAGGATGTCTTACAACCAGCAACGGGTATCAGGTAATGGGATGGCAGGTGGATCCGGAAAATCCTAACCAGATAAAGAAGGATACAGTAACAGCACTATATCCGGAATCGGAGGAAAATAAAGTTTCTGCTCCGGAGCAGACTTCAAAGGCATATATGACAGGAAACATCGACCTGACAGATACAGATCTTACTTCTACAGATGGTGCTGCAATATCAGTTTCAATATATGATGCACTGGGATATAATTATACTGTAAAATTTAAGCTTACCCAGGATGAAACACAGATAGATAAATCCTTATACAATTTGGAGATAACCTCAATCAAGGACGGAAACAATATAGAGATAACCGGAACAGATGATCCTACAACAGATGCGAAGGAGGGCGGATATACCGCAACAATAGGCGGCGCTAACTCTATTCAGATTAAGTTTAATCCTGACACAGGTATGTTTGAATATGCAGGTTCTGCAGGACAAAGCGAAGCACTTCTCGAAATTACACCAAATGATGCAGACCATGGTGATGTTTTCTCGTCAGTGATAAATGGAGAAAAAGTAGATGGTATCACGGTTGATTTCAAGAACCTTACAATGTTTGAGTCTGACGGAAACTCAACTGCAAAGATGGTAAGGGGTGGAACAGATTCAACAGGTGGTGGACGTTCAATGGGTAAGCTGGATGATGTGAGTATAGATACCTCCGGTAAAATTTATGGTGTGTACAGCAATGGTGAGACAAAGCTATTGGGTCAGATTGCTGTTGCAACCTTTAACAACCCAATGGCTATGGAGGCTGTGGGAGACAGCTTGTATAAAACAACCCAGAACTCAGGAGAATTTGATGGTATTGGTACATCTGTAGACGATGGTGGCGGTTCTATGGCTCAGGGTGTTTTGGAAATGTCAAATGTTGATTTATCAGCTGAATTTACAGAAATGATAACAACTCAGAGAGGTTTCCAGGCTAATTCAAGAATCATTACAACATCAGATACTATGCTAGAGGAACTTGTAAATCTTAAGAGATAACATAATAAAATATTAAGGCGGGCTACAGTACAAAAAATATGCGTATTGTAGCCTACCTTACTTTTATTTATGTGGACATAAAAACGGATATATGCTATAATTAGAACACGTGATGTCATTTTATGTTGAAATTTAATCTTTAGTACAGGAGTTATTTAGGAATGATTGAAGTAACAAGATTGAAGGGAACAAAAATCATTATAAATGCGGAATTGATAGAGGTTATTGAGCAGACTCCTGATACGGTAATAACGCTTACAAGCGGTAAGAAATACGTAGTGAGTGAAACAAGCAAAGAGATTGTTGATTTGGTTGTTGAATATAAGAGAAAGATACATTTGTAGTATTACATATACAGAGGTGAAACATTTTGGATATAGCATCGTTGATTGGTTTTATTGGTTCCTTTGGGCTTATGATATTCGGTATGGTTAGTGGCAAGGGCTTTAGTGCTGTCAGTAGCTTTATACATCCGGCTTCAGCCTTCATTACCTTTGGTGGAGCATTCGGTGCGGTACTTGCAAGTAACCCTATGAAGGATTTCCTTCGTGGGTTAAAGTCATTAACACTTGTATTTAAAACACCGAAGGAGAACGAGACAGAGACAATTAAATCGATTATAGAACTATCTAATCTTGCAAGACGAGAGGGGCTTCTTGCATTGGAGGAATCAGCTAACAATATTGATAATGATTTTATGAAGAAGGGTATCATGCTTATCGTAGATGGTACTGATCCGGAGCTTGTAAGAAGTATATTGGAAGCAGAGTTAGTAAATGTTGACGCAAGACATCAGGAGAATATAGCATTTTGGAAGTCTGTTGGAGCAATGGGTCCTGCCTGGGGTATGATTGGTACACTGATAGGACTTATTAATATGCTTAAGGACCTGTCTGATCCTGATTCCATCGGTCCCAATATGGCAACAGCACTTATTACAACACTTTATGGTTCTGTGCTTGCAAACTGGATATCAACACCTGTTTCAGGAAAACTTGAAAAACAGAATGCAATGGAAATAAAATTAAAGGAAGTAATGATTGAGGGTATACTGTCAATTCAGGCTGGAGAGAATCCACGTGTTATTGAAGAAAAACTGAAATCATTCCTGGCTCCAAAGGACAGAAAGGAATTTGAGGAGGAAGGTGGTGCTCAGTAATGGCTAAGAAAAAGGAAAAACCACCTGAGGAAGGATCTCCTGCGTGGATGGCCACGTTCAGTGATTTGATGAATCTATTGCTCTGCTTTTTCGTATTGTTGTTTGCCAGCTCGACTATGGATGAAGGGAAAATACAGAAGATTGCGGCATCCTTTGATAATACTACCTTTAGTATTATTGACAATGGTTCAATCTCAATTGTTATCGGAGAGTTGGTTTCCGGTGGAGTTACACAGCTTCCGGATGTTGATTCTGTTTTATCAGAGGCGGGCAGGAACGTCGATGGTGAATCAGGAGATAAACCCGTCGCCAGTGGAACTGATGCTGAAAAACTATCAGATGAAGAGTTGATGCAGGAGTATGAAAAACGAGGCGAGGAGCAATCCGAAGAAATGTACGAAGAAATTGTACAGATGACAGAGAGCTATAGAATAGAAAGTCAGGTAGATATAGATTATAATTATCAATATGTTGAACTTGAATTAAACGGTTCTATACTTTTTGATGCAGATTCCACACAGATTAAGGATGATTCTAAGCTGTTCCTTCAGAAAATTGCAAGTATACTTGTGAAGTACAAGTATAGTATCATTGAAATTGAGGGCCATACGGACAATGTTCCGACTGATTCATCCAAGTATGAAAACAACAGAGAGCTTTCAACTGAGAGAGCTCGTAATGTGTATGAATACATAATTACACAAGAGAATTTTATTGATTCCAATCTCAAGATTGCAGGTTATGGTGACAGCAGACCGATTGCATCCAATGCAACTGAGGAGGGAAGGGCAAAAAACAGAAGAGTTACAATTAAGATATACAATCAACAGAACTCTGTGAACTAAGGAGAGAGGCAATTTTTTATGAAGAAAAATCTAATTACTGTAATAATATTAGCGTTATGCTTGATTAATTTAGTTTTTAATATCTTATTGGTATTTGTGTATATGCCTTCTGCATCTAAGACCAATAAGCTAATTACAGATATAGCAGCGGTTCTTGATTTGGAGATAGAATCACAGAGCAATGGCGAAAATAATTTTGATGTTGGTGACCTTGCTCACTTTGAATTGCCACAAACGAATCCAATTAATCTTGCGGCTGATGGAACAGATACAAAGCATGTAATTCAGTATGGACTGACAATAGATCTTGACAGCAAGGCTAAGGATTACGATAAGATATCAGCAAACCTTGAGAATTCGACAGCATTGATATATGATATGGTTCGAAATATCATTGGACAATATACATATAATCAGGTTATTGATGTTAAAATTCAAAAGGAGATTAAGGATGAGATATTGTTAGCTCTTCGGGAAACATTTAATACAGAATGTATATATTCAGTTAGCTTCTACAATTGGGTAGCGCAGTAGAGCAATAGTTAGGGAGGAAAAATGCTGTGGCAGACGTACTTTCACAAAATGAAATAGATGCCTTACTGAAACAGCTAAGCTCCGGTGAACTGGATGTAGATGACATGGAGGATACCAAAACGGTCAAGGTTAAGGAATATGATTTTTCAAGGCCGGCTAAATTCTCCAAGGAACACCTTAGAACATTAGAGATAATATTTGAACATTTTGGAAGACTTTTAAGCAGCAATCTTCCGGCATATTTGAGAAAGAATGTTCAGATTGAGGTTATGAATTCAGAAGCGGTTACATATTCTGAGTTCTCAAATGCGTTGTCAAATCCTGTATTGCTGGGTGTAGTTAATATGGCTCCGCTTTCAGGTAATATCATAATTGAGATGGCTACCAATATAGGATATACTATAATAGACAGGGTCCTTGGTGGTGTTGGAGAACCTTTAGACAAAGTAAGGGATTTCTCGGAGATCGAATTATCGATACTAAATCGTATCTTTACGATAATAATCAATCTTCTCAGGGAGCCATGGGCAAATGTTGTAGAGATGGAGCCTTATCTTGAAAGAATTGAGACAAATTCTCAGTTCGCACAGATTATTTCACCGACAGAAATGATTGCAATTGTTACAATCAATGTCAACATTGGTGGTGTAGAGGGATTGATGAATGTATGTCTTCCATATATAACCTTAGAAGACGTCATGGATAAGCTTAACACCAAGTATTGGTTTTCTACTATGCAGGCCAAGGACGAACAATCCTATTCGGACGTCATCGAAACAGCTATTAATAGGGCGCTTATTCCTGTTTCGGCAGAACTTGGTAAAAGCTCGATAACTGTTATGGATTTTGTCAATCTTCAACCGGGAGATATAATCAAGCTTAACAGAAAGGTTGAGGATGAGCTTGATGTTTATGTTGGTAATATAATTAAATTTAAAGCTTTGCCGGGATTGTTTAATGATAATCTTGCGGTTAAAGTAACAGAAATATACAGAGAGGAGGAATAAAGAAAATGGATGGCATGTTATCACAAGACGAAATTAATGCATTGTTGGGCGGCATGACCTCTGGTTCAGTTTCTTCTTCAGAAAAACAAAGTTTAACCCCTGAGGAGAAGGATGCTGTTGGTGAAATTTCCAATATATGCATGGGCACAGCTGCCACGACACTTTATTCCCTGGTTAATCAAAAGGTAGTGATAACGACACCTGTTGTTGAGATAACTGATTGGAATACGCTTACATCAGATTATAGTATGCCTTGTGTTTTCATCAATATTCTTTATAAGGAAGGAATTGATGGAAATAATGTATTGATTCTTAAGGAAGATGATGTTAAAGTTATAACGGATTTGATGATGGGTGGAGACGGACTTAATCCGGCTCCGGAGCTTACAGAATTGCACTTTAGTGCCATATGTGAAGCTATGAACCAGATGATGGGCTCATCTGCCACATCCTTATCATCAATGCTTAATTGTAAGATAGACATTAGTCCACCTGAAGCAGACCTTGTGGATATGGCAGGAGAGATCAATCCTAAAAATTCCACGAAATTCATGGAGGGCGATTTTGTAAGAGTAACATTTAGGATGACAATTGGTGATCTTGTAGACAGTACAATCATGCAATTGTATCCTATAGAATTTGCCAAAGAGCTTTATTCTAGGTTTAGTGGTGACAGCAACGCAAATCAGAAAAAAGAACAGGCACCGAAAACGGAACCAAAGCCGGCACCTAGTCAGCCGGCACAAGCACCTGTTACCCAGCAACCTACATCTGGACAGCCAATGATGGGACAACCAATGATGATGGGACAGCCGATGATGATGGGGCAGCCAATGATGATGGGACAGCCAATGATGACGGGTCAGATTCAAGGTATGCAACCGGAGGTTAATGTTCAGAATGTTCAGTTTCAGGCATTTAATCCGATGGCAAATCCTGTTCTACAACAGGAAAATATAGAGCTTATTATGGATGTACCTTTGGAGGTTTCTGTAGTGCTCGGAAGGACGAGAAAATCTATTAAGGAGATACTTGAATTTTCACCGGGAACCATAATTGAGCTTGATAAGCTGGCAGGTGAAGCCATTGATGTAATGGTGAATCAGAAGCTTGTTGCTAAGGGAGAAGTAGTTGTTATTGAAGAAAGTTTTGGTATTCGAATTACTGAGATAATTAAGGAAAAAATGTAGAAGGAGTATAAACAATGGCAAAAAGTATACTTATATGTGATGATGCAGCTTTCATGAGAATGATGATTAAAGACATCCTAGTGAAGAACGGGTATAATATTGCGGGAGAGGCAGAAAATGGTATTAAGGCCGTAGAGAAATATGCGGAGACAAAGCCGGATCTTGTGCTTATGGATATTACCATGCCGGAGATGGATGGTATTCAGGCACTCAAGAAAATAAAGGCAGCTGATCCAAATGCCAGTGTTGTTATGTGTTCAGCTATGGGACAGCAGGCAATGGTTATTGAATCCATTCAGTCTGGTGCCAGAGACTTTATCGTAAAGCCTTTTCAACCTGACAGAGTAATTGAGGCTGTAAAGAAGGCTGTGGAATAAAATGCTTTCGTTTTTATTTTCGAGTTCTGGTGGCTTAAGCTCTTTAGCCAGTATTGTGTCTCTTATTCTGATATTTGTTTTGATACTTTTTATGGCGTATTTTACTACGAAGTTCATTGCAAAATATCAGAATAATGCATTGAATAATAAATCTGATATCAGAGTTGTAGAATCCTATAGACTGGCTAATAACAAGTTTATTGCCATTGTGAAGATAGGGGATTCTTATTATGCCATAGGTCTTGGTAAGGATGAAATAACCTTGATAGATAAACTTAACTCTGATGAGATTAAATTTGATAAGATGGATGAGACCAGCGAGGTTAAGAAACTGGATTTTAAAGAAATTTTATCTCAGATTAAAAAAAAAGAATCTAAAGATAATGATGAAAAGTAGGTAATGAGATGAAATATAGAAAACTTAGCAGGTTTATAGTTTTGTTTGTTATTGCTATAATTGTTATTTTTTCTGGTACAAGCTCATATGCTACCAACATTGAACCGGGAACTGAACCAGAGGAGAGTCAGGAGGGAGCATTAACGGATGCGCAGGATGGTTTGTCTGTAGGGCTTACCCTTGATACAAACTCCGATGAGACTACTCTGGCTGGAACGTTGCAGATTTTGTTGGTAATAACGGTTATTTCTTTGGCTCCGTCAATATTAGTTATGGTGACGTCCTTTACAAGAATAGTTGTTGTTCTTGGATTTTTGAGGACTGCGATGGGTACACAATCTGCGCCACCTAATAATGTATTGATAGGGCTCTCGTTATTTTTAACCCTTTTTATTATGAGCCCGGTATTTCTACAGATAAAAACAGAGGCGATAGACCCTTTGTCTGCAAATGAAATATCTCAGGAAGAAGCAATTGATAAATGCATAGAACCATTAAAGGATTTTATGCTAAGACAGGTCAGACAGGATGATCTTAGATTATTTATGGATATTGCTAAGATGGATACTGTTGAAACAGCAGACGAATTGCCGATTACAGTTGTGATTCCGGCATTTATCATTAGTGAGTTAAGAGCCGCCTTTATTATTGGCTTTTTGATATATATTCCTTTTATTGTAATAGATATGGTTGTGTCATCTGTTCTTATGTCTATGGGTATGATGATGCTTCCTCCGACAACGATATCGATGCCGTTTAAGATTTTACTATTTGTTTTGGCAGATGGTTGGAATCTTGTAATTGGTGAATTGGTTAAGTCCTTTAACCTTTAACTGCTTTGATGGGGTGATTAATTTTGAGTACAGGAGAAGTAATAGCAATAGCCTCTGAGGCTATATGGCTTATAATTAAATGTAGTGCACCTATGCTTATATCTTCTATGATTAT
>JBJENB010000047.1:0-2535 GCA_051879975.1 Wujia sp. | reverse complement strand
ACCACATTAGATATGTTGCTCCAATCATTGCATTTTCCTTCTATCAGGTACTCTAGCTCGTATTGAAAAACCGTAGCTTCATTCACATTTTGAGAGGTCAGACAATTAAATACTTTTCTGGCATACACCACACCCTCACCCGCCTCCAAGAGACTGTCCATCCAGCTTGCATGTCGGTGTATATCATCTGAAAATTCCTTCATGTCTTCAAAGGAGGTATCTACACTGTATATTCTTTGACCCGGAATCTGATAATAATACTCAGAAGGGACACCATCTATATTAATCAGCTCTCTACTTGGATTTTCATCCTCCGGTAGGACAAGTAGCAATAATCCATAGCTCGTCTTATTCTTGGTAAAGTCTCTAGGGTCATATCTATTTAAGAAAATCTCAGTAAAAGGAATTGCCATTGCAGCAGTCCCAATCATCGGAGAAACGACACCAATTTTCGATTCTTTTTCAGAAGTGCCATTATATGTGTTTGAAGCATCCCCGTCTGTTATTTCATCACTTTCTTCACTATCAGACATCTCATCAACGACTTCCTTAAGGTTGGCCTCCGTGTTTTCGTCCAGACTCCCATCTCTTCCGCCCGTTGACTCCAATATCTGATTTACACCATATTCTACTACGGCGTATGGCATATATTCATGAATCTGTTTCTTTAATTCCTGACAATCATTGTCCACAATACGGGTATAACTGATTGCTATATCCTCTACCGAATAAGCTTCTCCCAGATTTTCCTGCAAAAGCTTAATCAATTGTTCCTCCCTAAAGGCCTCTCCCCTTCCTCCGCAGGTTTTATCAAATAGGAGAATATGATAATTCTCATATATATAATCGTTATATTCCGCCCTCACACAGGATGCTATTGTTTTTCCGCCCATAGCTACCCTACCCTTTGCCGAATACAGCTGGATTACATTTATTGACGTCATCGCAAGTATAGCCAACACACCTGATATAAGGCTAAAAAACACCGTCACTTTTCCGGAATTATTCATATTCTCCACCTCCTCAATATCTCATACAGGATGTTATCTATATATTTCTCCTGCGTCCTTGTTTATTGAATTCCAAATGCTTTCTACAAGATTCTGGATTTGGTCCTTGAATATTGCCACCATGGCAATTAGAACAACGATTATCAATAGAATTTCAACGACACCCATTCCGGATTCGTCGGCAAAAAATCTTTTCAACATATTTTTCACTCCTTATATATGCTTACAAGTCGTCACTTACTTATAATCATAAATTTATCAATGTTGGAAGTACTATGATGAGCATAACAACCAGGAGCAATACAATCATTGGAAATAAAAGCTTCGTGGATGCTTCCTCACCTTTTTTTCTGGCATTCTCCTTTCTTGTTTCCAATGCCTGGTGCAGCTCCTCCTCCATTAACTCCCTTACTTTTTTCGTTCCCATTCTAAGATTCTGGCTTATGTGATTCATCAGTCGGGAATACATTGGCAATTCGAGATTTTTTCCCAGCTGTTCATAGGCTGCTGCCTCGTCCATGCCGTTCTCT
Organism: Wujia sp.; assembly: GCA_051879975.1. Lineage (GTDB taxonomy): Bacteria > Bacillota > Clostridia > Lachnospirales > Lachnospiraceae > Coprococcus_C. The sequence goes on along the minus strand of JBJENB010000047.1, from coordinate 995 downwards.
ATACAATTCAATATGTATTTCAATTCCCTTATCAGATAATCCTCCTTATTATCCTCCATTACATATTGCTTCAGGCAGTTCCTTATAGTCATTCCTGTTCCCATTAAAAGGCACATCCGATTAACGAAAAGTGGGTATTGAAGTATCAGCATATTATTCCTATATTTCCACATATTATTTTTATTGATCTGTCTGCTACATACAATGACCCCACATAACAGGAGAGCCATGCACATAATCTTTGAAAATAAATTCGTTTTCGTATATTTCCTTGAAATGGTTACCCCATCTACAACCTCCGGAATTACCAATTCTCTTTCCGTCCTGTTTTCCTCCTCCAATTCAGACAGCTTATTTTTTACTAACATCATAACAGGGTTGTCCTCCGAATCCCTGTTTCCTATTACAAGGTTGTATATGTGTCGGGATGAATAATCCATATATTCTACCGTTGCTTCAAGCTCAACACATATACCCTCTTGGGCATTCTCCCAAAGCTTTCCGGAGGAGCTGATTATTGCAGGGTCCTGGGACCTCCATATAATACTCATCGTTCCGGTCTTATCCCTTGTAACAAGGCTGAGATTATCAGTTATATTGTCAAGAGAGGCATTATTTCCAAGTATTTCCTCCGATAGCTCATCAAATAATTCATCTGCTTTTTGTATAAACTCCTCATAGGTATATGTGAGGGGATTTACATTAAGCTCATAGCTTTCAAGCTCATCACCATACCGAAGCTCCAACAAATAAGTCTCTGTATCCCCGGCATAGTCCTGTCTGACTATTAAGTTGTCTTCCTTTTTACCCTGTTTGGAAAAGGATGAACATACGGTTGCAAAAACTGCTGATGTCACAATTACACATATACAATAAACAATCCCTGTGACATAGTATTCCTCCCGTATTCTGACAAGCTCTTTCTCAGAAGTTACATATAGCTGTCTCCATTTCTTCATTCCATTGTATTTAACAAATTTTTGTACAAACCATAC